>CAMWQA010000043.1 GCA_947176265.1 uncultured Clostridia bacterium
ACTTTTACAATATATTAACAATGATTTAATAATAGATAAACATTATAAAATTAATATAAAGGTACAAAATTAATAAAGGAGATTAAAATTATGAAATATTCATTTAAATTTCTTTTTGGTACTATTAGTTTATCTTTAATATCTATGGTGTTGTTTTTTACATCATGGTCTATTGGTCGCGCTATAACAGGATCTTGGGATATAGGCAAATGGAATAATGATAAGTCATATCGTATCGTATCTGAAGATACTTGCGAACTAAATGAAATTAACGTCATTAAAGACATAAATTTAACTTTAAAAGAAGATTAATCTATATATAAAAAGATAGGCAATTTTAAATTACCTATCTTTCTTTTTATTATTATATTATTTAGTATATTTATCTTGTTCTTATCGGCAAAATCAAATATAAATATTCGTCGCTCTCTATTGGAGTAATAACTACAGGATTAGAGCTGTTTGAAATCTTGATAGAGAGGTATTCGTCGCTGCTATTTTTAATGCAGTCAGTAAGATACTTTGCGCTCAAACTAATAGTTACGTCTTTACCCTTAGTAAAGGTATTTATAACTTCTTTTATATTGCTAGTGCTGGTGTTGCAATAAATAGACATTTTTCCTTCTTTTATATCTATCTTAATATAATTGCTCTTGTCTTGCTTTGCAATTACGTCAACTTTATCCATGCTGTATTCAAGACTTGCTCTGTCGACTGTGACTTCAGTCTCAAAATTCTTTGGAATAGTAGACTCGTATTTAATGAAAGTTCCGCCAATGAGCGAAGTAATAATCTTACTGTTTTCAAATTCAACCATCATCTTTTTATCATTAAATTTGATATTTACTTCGTCATCGTCATTTTCAAGAAGTTTAGCAATCTCGCTCAAGCTCTTTGCAGGAACTATTATATTGCTTTCTTCATGTTTGTTTTGAAGAGCCTTATTACATATAGCAAGTCTATATCCGTCAAGTCCAACGCTTCTTATCTTGTCTTCCTTTATCTCAAGCAAACAACCTTTGAGTTGTTGTCTTATATCTTCTGTAGAAGTAGCGAATATAGTCTTATTTACAAGGTCTTTAAAATCTTTTTGCTTGATAGTAAGTTGAGTATTATATTCTTGATCTTCAATAGCGGGGTATTCGCTTATATTCATCGTTGCAAGATAAATAAAACTGTCGCAGTGAGAAATATAAAGCTTGTCCGCTTCTATTTGAGAATCAAATTCAATTATACTTTCCTTACTTATCTTTCTGATATATTCGCAGATAGTTCTTCCGGGGACGAGTACTTCTCCTTCCATTATAATATCTGCTTTAATCTTCATTACTATTACGAATTCTATATCCGTCGCCATAATAGTCAAAGTATCGCCGAATGCGCTAAACTTGATACCTTCAAGAATAGGCATACTTTTTTTTGAAGGAAGAGCCTTCATTACTTTTGACAAAGCGTCTGACAAATCTGTTCCGTTACAAATAAATTTCATTTATACACCTCTGTAAATTATATATTTTTTTATATTTATTAGATAATCATAATATCAATAATGAACAGGGAAATGTTGATAAGTGTTTTTATCGACCTATATTTAATAAAATTGATATATTTTATGTATATAAGTATGTTGATAAAAATTTTAAGTTGTCCACATTATCCACAAAAAGATATTTTGATATATCCGTTATGTCAATTGGTTATTGTTTTTGTATCATATTGCGAATATCTTTTACTTGATTATTTACCAAGTTATCAGTCTTGATAAGCTCTTCTATCTTATCTCGCGCGTATATGATAGTAGTGTGGTCCTTTCCGCCGAAATAACTTCCTATTGTAGCAAGAGGTACTCCCATCATATCATATATAAGATAGATTGCTATCTGTCTTGCCATTACTATTTGCTTAAGTTTTTTCTTGCCAATTATATCTTGCTTTTTGACGTTGAAATAAGAGCACGTTGCGTCTACTATCGTATCCATCGACAATATGTGCGTCGTGACGTCAATATCGTCTTTTAAAGCCTCTTTTATTATGTCAATGTTGTCAGCCTCTTTGCCAAGCAATTGACAGTAAAAAATTACTTTTTGAAGAGCGCCTTCAAGTTCTCTTATATTGCTGTCTATTTTTTCCGCAATAAAATATACGACTTCTATTGGTAAATTAAAGTTTTTATAAAAAGCTTTCTTTTGAAGAATTGCAATTCTCGTCTCAAGATCGGGAGTAGATATATCTACCGTCAGACCGCTTGCAAATCTCGATTGCAATCTCTCTTCAAGGAAAGTAAGTTCTTTTGGATGACGGTCGGAGGAGAGTACTATTTGTTTTTTGAATTGATACAAATCGTTGAAGGTATGGAAGAGCGCTTCTTGCGTACCAGTCTTTCCTGCCAAGAATTGAACGTCGTCTATCATGAGAATATCTACGTTGCGATATTTTTCTCTGAACTTTCTGTTTTGTTCGTTATCTTTATTGTTTTTGATGCTGTCAATATAGTCGTTGACAAACTGTTCGGTAGTGCAATATATAATTTTTGCCTTTTTGTTGGTTTTTAATATCTCATTACCGATAGCGTTCATTATGTGAGTTTTGCCAAGACCTACGCCACCGTAGATAAACAGAGGATTGTGCATAGTTCCCGGTTGATTGGCAATCGCCTTTGCCGCGGCGTATACGACTTGGTTGCTTTGACCTACGACGAATTTGTCAAAAGTGAAGTCGGAATTAAACAAACTTTTGCTGTCTATGTTGTCAACGTCATTTTCAAATTGAACTTTGTCTTCTTGAATTTGATTTTCATAGACTGATATTTCGTCGGGCGTGATAATTACAAAGTCGTTGATATAAGAATAATTGAGTTTCTTAATCTCGGCGAGAATAAGATCTCTGTAATTTTTATATATAGCTTGTTTGGTAGATTTGAGTTTTGCAACGATAATAAGTTTGTTATAAGCAACGGTAAGAGGTTCTAGCGAACTAAACCACATATCGTAACTTATCGTAGATATATTATTGGATATTCCTATTGACAATTCGTTCCAAATCTTCTTGCAATCTTCCATACATACATTATAATATAAAAAGTTTTTTTTTTCAATAAAAGAAACTATGATTTTTTAAATAAGTTTGTATAATAATATTAAAACAATCGGATAGAGATTTCTCCGCTGCGGTCGAAATGACATAATGGTTTTTTTAATCGGGAGATTCTTCGACTTTGCTCAGAATGACGAGTAGAATGTATGAGTTACGTTTAAATATGACTAGTCTCTCTTTGAGCCAAACACTTGAAAAAATATATAAAATAATATAAAATAAAAATATGTATATTGAGAGCGTTAAACTTAATAATTTTCGCAGTTACGAGAATAAAGAAGTGACTTTTAAAGAAGGTCTCAATATTATCGTTGGAAAAAACGCGGTTGGTAAAACTAATCTTTTAGAGAGTATTTATTGCTGCGGAATAGGTAAATCTCCGCGTACCAATAAATATAAAGAAATGATCAAGTGGGGCAACGATATTGCTTATATAAAGGTTGTTTTGAGAAAAAACAAGACATCTCATACCATTGAATTTTCAATAGATAATCAAGATAAAAAGAGGATTTCAATAGACGGTATACCGCTTGTCAAGTTGGGAGATATTATAGGATTATTGAATATAGTTTTCTTTTCACCCGACGAAATGAAACTTATCAAGGAAAGTCCGCAAGAGCGAAGAAGATTTGCAGATATTAGCCTATCGCAACAAAATAAAAAGTATTTTTACAGTCTTTCTAAATACAATAATATTTTATCTCAACGTAACAAACTTCTCAAGGAACATAGAGACGTCAAAGCTCTTCCCGAAATGCTATACGGATGGGACGTTCAACTTGCAGAGCATGGCGCGTATATTATCCAAAAAAGATATGAATTTGTAGATAAGATACAAGTGTTTGCAAAAAAGATGCACAGCGAATTGACTGACAATCTCGAAGAGTTGGAACTTGAGTATGAAAGCCGCGTCGAGTACGGCGAATACTCAAAGATGAAAGAAGATTTTTTCCAAAGATTGAGGGGAGATTTTGAAAAAGATTTAAATCTTTCGTATACGTCTTTCGGCGCGCATAGGGACGATATTGGCATAAAAATAAATGGAATAGACGCGCGTAAATTTGGGTCGCAAGGTCAACAAAGAAGCGTAGCTTTGTCTTTAAAATTAGCGGAGATATATCTTTTTGAAAGTGAAGTTGGAGAAAAGCCGGTGTTGCTTCTCGACGACGTGTTGTCGGAACTTGATCCGTCTAGGCGCAAAAAACTTATGGAATTATCCAGCGGTTTGCAGACGTTGATTACGTGTACTGATTTTGATATGGATATAGCGCATAATAGAATAATAATTGAAAAGGACGAGCGCGTATAGTTAAAATATTAAAAAAATATGAGTGATAAAAACAAGAGGACAAATAAAATACGTAATTTCAGCATAGGGTCATTATTAGTGACTTTGATATTATACGCTATATTCGGTACCGCGTATGGAGTAATATTATGGATGTGGGGTAGCGGTTGCGATCAAGTACACGGCGAATATGCAGCTATAAAGAACGGAGTGGTAGTAGAGGCGGAGTTAAATGATGTTCGTTCAACTGTTGATAGAAGTAGTAATTCATTTACAGTGCGTTATAACGTAATTTATGAATATATAGATGGGGATACAAGATATCGCGGTATAGCGGTTTATAATGTAAACGAATATTATGAAGCAGAAAAATATTTAGGTAAAAAGATAAAGATCTATATAGATGGGAAGGGGCATAGTTTGCCTGTCGGTAGCAAACCTGAATTAATGACGGTAATAGTTTTGACTGTATTTGTGGTGGGATTGTTTTATCCTATGCTATTTTGGCCATTGCTATTAAAGCAGATAGTGAGATGGAAAGAAAAGAGAAAATTGAGAAAGCAACAAAATAAACCCGGTCTGTTTTCGCTATACGTTCAACCAAAAGATAATCAAGATAAAGACGAATAATCATAGTCTTTTGCATAGTCCCTTTAAATGGAAGTTAAGTTTACGGATAGAGATTTCTCCGCTACGGTCAAAATGACATTTTATTATTTAATCTGGGGGATTCTTCGACTACGCTCAGAATGACAATAGAATTTGACTCATTTGAAGCGACAATTACATATTTACAAATCATTTAGATAAGAGTGCAGTCAAAGGGTCTTTGTATAATAGAATAATTGATAATAAGGAGCATAATTATGAATCATTTAGGAACGCAAACTATAGAAACAGAAAGATTGATATTGAGAAAATACAAAGACGGAGAAGAAAAATATATTTTTAAGAATTGGGCGTCAGATGACGAAGTAACGAAATATCTAACTTGGCAATCTCATAAAGATATAAGCGTGTCGAAAGAATGGATTGAATTCTTGAAATCAAATTACGATAGAAAAGACTTTTACGAGTGGACAATCGTATTAAAAGACATTGACGAGCCAATAGGCAGTATAAGCGTGGTAGAGTTAAAGGAAAATATAAACGCTGTGCATATAGGTTATTGCATAGGCAGAAAGTGGTGGCATCAAGGTATCACTTCAGAGGCTTTGAGCGCGCTTATTGACTTTTTCTTTGACAAAGTGGGAGTAGATAGAATAGAGAGCCGTCACGACCCGCGCAATGTCAATTCCGGCAAAGTTATGCAAAAGTGCGGTATGAAATACGAGGGGACTATGAGAAATGCTGACGTGAATAATCAGGGGATAGTTGATTGCGCGTATTACGCGATCTTGAAGAGCGATAGAAAATAAAAGAATATATTAATTCTCTTATAATGATAAATTAAAAAGTTTTTGTCATAAAGGATTTATACGGGTATTGACACTGTATTGTATGATGAAATTAAGGAGTGTTATTATGAGAGAATTAGAAAATATAAGAGATAACGTATTAAAAATATTTAATAATGAAGAGTGGATACAATTTATTCACGAAGGATTATTGCCGTCGTACACAAATGATGAAAAGAAAGCAAATATAGAAAAAGCAAAGTTTAGTAATCATTGCGCTATTTGTAGAAACGTCAACGGTTGTTGCTTTCCTAAAAATAATAAGCCTAAATATCCGTTGCATCCAAATTGTCATTGTTTTTTAATAGATATACCAAAACCAAAAATAACAGTAGAGTGTCCCGAAAGAAAATTTATAGAATATATATTTGCAGCAAAAGGGAAAGTAAATGGTAAAATGCAAATGTTTATGGATTGGGGATATAGTAAAATTGACTCTAAATATCTATTAAAAGAATTAGAAAGACAAGCAAAAGAAAAATATTCAAACGGTAATTTTATATTGGGATTATTAAATGAGTATGGACAGCGTATCTCAATACCGACTGAATTAGAAAGAAAAAATGGAAAAGGAAAGGTTAGTTTTTTGAGCGGCTGGATGGTTTATCCAGATGGCAATATACAAAATACAACGCCTTATGGAGGATAATAATGAAAGAATATGATTATGTTGAAGTAATAGTAGAGAAAGAAAAGTATGCAAAGCAGGGCGTGCATAAAGGTATGCAAGGAACGATACTTGACCCAAGAAATATAGATGGAATGTGGTTGGTAGTTTTTGAGAATCCTATTACTTTTGCAGATGAACTTTTTGTACCAATCAAAGAAGAGGACTTAAAGTTGATATACGAGAGTAAAGATGAGCCTATTGAAATTCAAGTTGAAGTAATAGTAGAGAAAGAAAAGTACGCAAAGCAAGGTATACATAAAGGAATGCGTGGAATGATATATAATTTGGATAGTGTAGAAGATTGTTTTGAAGTATTTTTTTCAAGCGATAAAAAAGCAATAATTGAGAGATTGGATTTAAGAGAAATAATATGATTATGTTGAAGTAATAGTGTAAAGAGAATTACGCTATCCGACTTTATTTTAAATTTCGCTTTTATTTCCATTTTAACGGCGATTATTGCGCAGGTTAGGCATTTTTGTTGACCGGGTCATAAATTTTCGTATATTGAAAAATTTTGCAGTCAAATTTGATAAAATCACTTGAACAACTATATTTAATATGATATAATTATTTTATTATAATATTATAATCTTGCGTATGCGTATACGCGTGCGTGTGTGCGTGTGTATGTGCGAGGCTTTGATTAAGTAAAAAACTTAAACTTTGACTCAAATATGCAAGAGAAATTTATGAAAAGGATACAAAAATCAGCGGAGGTAAAAATGAGTAACGAAAAGAATCAAGAGTATACCCAGGACAATATACAGGTCCTCGAAGGTCTCGAGCCTGTTAGAAAACGTCCCGGTATGTATATTGGCTCAACCGACGAAAGAGGCTTGCACCATCTCGTATACGAGGTTGTGGACAACGCAATCGACGAGGCTATGGCGGGCTACTGCGACAAGGTCATAATCGAGATTATGCAGGACGGCGCAGTCAGAGTCATAGACAACGGTAGAGGTATTCCTACGGGTATAATACCCAAAGAGGGCAAGTCGGCAGTCGAAGTCGTACTTACCAAGTTGCACGCAGGCGGTAAGTTTGGCGGCGGCGGATACAAGTTCTCGGGCGGTTTGCACGGCGTTGGCGTATCTTGCGTAAACGCGCTTTCGGAGTGGCTTGACGTAGAGGTTGCGCAAAACGGCAAACTTCACAAGATGACCTTCAACAGAGGCGTTGCTCAAAGACCGCTGGCTGTCGTAGGCAATACCAACAACAGAGGTACTACGATTACCTTCTTCCCGGATTCGGATATATTCGAGACGACGGAATTTAATTACAATACGCTCAAGCACCGTATTCAAGAGCTTGCTTATCTCAACAAGGGTTTGAGAATTGTTCTCAAAGACAGCAGACCTTTGAAAGAACAGCAAGAGGAGTTTTATTACGAGGGCGGTATCGTAGAATACGTCGACGTGCTCAACGGCGAAAAGGGCGTGCTTGAGAAGCCTTTCTATATACACTCCGAGACTGATAAATATCAAGTCGAGATAGCTATGCAGTACAACGACAGCTACAGCGAGAATATTTATTCGTACGCAAACAATATCAATACTCACGAGGGCGGTACGCACCTTGACGGTTTTAAGGCAGTGCTTACCAAGTTGTTCAACGATTACGCAAACAACTTTAAGATGCTCAAGAACGAAGAAAAACTTTCGGGCGAAGACTGCAGAGAAGGTCTCGTGGCTATCGTAAGCGTAAAACTTATCGATCCGCAATTTGAGGGACAGACCAAGACTAAATTGGGCAACAGCTTTATGAGAGGAGTCGTATCCAAGGTTTTGACGGAGAAATTTGGCGAATACCTTGAAGAAAACCCCAAAGAGGCAAGAGAGTTAATACTCAAGGCTGTCAACGCTAAAAAGGCGCGTGACGCGGCGAGAAGCGCAAGAGACTTGACGAGACGTAAGAGCGTACTCGAATCCACGACGCTTCCCGGCAAGCTTGCAGACTGCTCGGACAAAGACCCGAGAAAGTGCGAAATATACCTCGTTGAGGGCGACAGCGCAGGCGGTACGGCAAAGCAAGGCAGAGACAGACGCTTCCAAGCAATTCTTCCTTTGAGAGGTAAGATCCTCAACGTAGAGAAGGCAAGACTCAACAGAGTGCTTGAGAGCGAAGAAATCAAGAATATGATTACGACCTTTGGTTGCGGTATCAACGACGATTGCGACGTAAATAAGCTCAAGTACGACAGAATTATCTGTATGACTGATGCCGACGTAGACGGCAGCCATATCAGAATATTGCTGTTGACATTCTTCTATCGCTTTATGAAGCCTATCGTAGAGCAAGGTCACGTATATATCGCTCAACCGCCGCTCTATAAGGTAACGCAAAAGGGCAGTAAGAAAGAGAATTATTTTTACGACGACGAGTCTTTGGAAAACTTCCTTGTCAGCATAGGCAGAAAGGGCGAAATCCAAAGATATAAAGGTCTTGGAGAAATGGACGCAGAACAACTTTGGGATACCACTATGAACCCCGAGACGCGTACGTTGCTTCGCGTAAATCTCAAGGACGCTGAAGAGGCTGACGAGATATTTACAGTGCTTATGGGCGACGAACCCGAAAGACGTCGTACATTCATTGAAGAAAACGCTAATCTCGTAAAAGATTTGGACGTATAAGGGGGCTGACATGGAAGAGAAGAAAGATAATATTTTAGAAATGCTTGATAAGACCAACGTCGTTGAAGTCGACGCGGTCAACGAAATGAAGACCTCCTTTATTGCATACGCAATGGCGGTCAACGTATCGAGAGCTATTCCGGACGTAAGAGACGGACTTAAGCCGGTTCACAGAAGAATACTCTTTGCAATGAACGAACTGGGACTTACGTCCGATAAGCCTTTCCGTAAGTGCGCTCTTATCGTCGGCGACGTGCTTGGTAAATACCACCCGCACGGCGATAGTTCCGTTTACGACGCGTTGGTAAGACTTGCGCAAGACTTTTCTATCAGATGTACGCTGGTTGACGGCCACGGTAACTTCGGTTCTGTCGACGGCGACCCTGCGGCTGCTTACCGTTATACGGAGGCAAGACTCAGCAAGATAGCCGACGAAATGATAAGAGGTATCGACAAAAAGACCGTCGACTTTTATCCCAACTTCGACGACACAAGAGAACAGCCTGTCGTTTTGCCGTCTAGATACCCCAACTTGCTCGTCAACGGTTCCGACGGTATCGCCGTCGGTATGGCTACGTCAATTCCTCCGCACAACCTTGGCGAAGTTATCGACGGTACGGTTGCGTTGCTTGAAAATCCCGATCTTGATATTGACGGACTTATGGACTATATTCCTGCGCCTGATTTCCCGACGGGAGCGTATATCATGGGCGGCAGCGGTATTAAGAAAGCGTATCGCACCGGTAGAGGCAACTGTATCATAAGAGCAAAAGCCGAGATAGAGGAGAACGACCGCAGCGGCAAAGCAAGAATTATAATTTCAGAGATACCGTATCAGGTCAATAAGGCAAAACTTATCGAGAATATGGCTGACCTCGTCAAGCAAAAGAGAATTGAGGGTATTTCAGATATTCACGAGCTTTCCGATAAGGAAGGTATGAGAATCGTCGTCGACGTCAAGAAAGACGCAAATCCGCAAGTCGTGCTCAATACGCTTTATAAGCACACGCAATTGCAGACTTCTTTCTCTATGATTATGCTTGCGCTCGTTGACGGCACGCCAAAGGTACTCAATCTCAAGCAAATTCTTGAAGAATATATCAAACACCAAAAGTCTGTCATTGTCAGAAGAACGCAATTTGACCTTGATAAGGCTTTGGAAAGAGAACACATTTTGCTCGGTTTAGTCAAAGCTTTGACGAATATCGACGAAGTAATCGAGACGATAAAGAAATCGAAAGACAGACAGTCGGCTATCGAAAACCTTATGGCAAACTTTGAGCTTTCAGACAAGCAGGCCATCGCAATTCTTGAAATGAGATTGCAAAGACTTACCGCTTTGGAAGTAGAGAAGATCCAAGAAGAACTTGCAGAACTCGAGAAGACCATCGCAGACTTGAGAGATATACTCGCTAAACCCGAAAGAGTAATCGAGATTATCAAGACGGAACTTTTGGAAATCAAGGACAAGTACAACGACAAACGTCGCAGCGAAATCACTTACGATTATTCGGATATAGATATAGAAGATTTGATAGAGGTAGAGGACGTAATTCTCTCCATTACTCACAACGGTTATATCAAGCGTATGCCCGTTGACGAGTATAAGGCTCAACGCAGAGGCGGCGTGGGTATATCGGCGCACAAGACCAAGGAAGAGGACTTTGTTGAAAACGTTATCACAACGTCCACCCACGACAATATACTTTTCTTCTCCAACAAGGGCAAGGTATACCGCACGAAGGGCTATCAAATCCCCGAGGCAAGCAGAACGTCAAAGGGCAGAGCTATCGTCAACCTGCTCAACCTCGAGCCGGGAGAAGTCATCAACGCTTACGTGCCTGTGCCTAAAGACAGTCAAGGCTTCTTGATGCTTGCCACCAAGCAAGGTCTTATCAAGAAGACGACTTTGGACGAATACGTGCGTATCAACAACAACGGCAAGAAGGCGATCACTTTTGCAAACGAGGACGACGAACTTATCGGCGTACAGCTCACAAGCGGTCAGGACGAAATCATTATGGCTTCCAGCGGCGGCAAGTGTATCAGATTCAGCGAAGAGGATATCAGACCTACCGGCAGAACGAGTATGGGCGTTAAGTCTATCAAGCTCGACAAGGGCGAAGTAGTCGTAGATATGACCAAGGTCAAAGAGGACTGCGAAGTGCTTACGATTACGGAAAACGGCTACGGCAAACGCACTGACATCAGCGAATACAGATTGCAAGGCAGAGCGGGCAGCGGTATTAAGGTCGGCGTACTCAACGACAAGACGGGTAACGTAGTCAACCTCAAACTCGTTCATCCGCTTGAAGACGACGTAATGATCATCTCCGACAACGGTATTATCATTAGAATTAAAGCCGACGAAATCTCCAAGATTGGTAGAAATACCCAAGGCGTAAAGGTAATGAGAATGAAAGACGAAAATTCCAAAGTAGTCGCATTCACAATCGTACCGCACCAAGAGGACGAAGAAGAGACGGCAGAGAATACGACGGCTGACGGCAACGCAAATGCAGAGACGGCAGAGACAAGTACCGAGAGCGTCGCTACCGAAACGCAAAACGAAACTCCTACTGACGGAGAATAAAATTAGCGTAATGCAAATTAAATAACTAAAATAGCGTATCGAAAGGTACGCTATTTTTTAGGTAATAGGTAAGAGTGAAAATTAAAAAGTAAAGTCAATTTAGGTAATAAGACTTGACATAAGTCGCTTAACATATTAGTATAAAAATGCATAAACAATATTTATAAGGAGACCCCATATAATGGACAAGAAGGAAGAAATCGGTAAATTATATGCTTTACGCGCCGGACTTTCAGTAATTGCGCAAAAGCACGATGATTATAATCAAAACGAAATAGATTGCAGTGAACTACAGGATTTCCTTAATAATCAAGATATATTTAAGAGTGAGGGAGAAGTCGTAGATAATTATAATAATACTATTCAAGAAATAGAAAATAATAAAAATAACGCAAAAACAAAGATTGAAGAAGCAGAAGCTAATCTTGAAAAAGCGCAAGCAGAATTTAAAAAAGCCAAACGAAAAGTTGCAATTTTCTTTAGTGTGTTTTGTATTACGTTTCCTTTTATCGTAATATGGGCAATAATTTTTTATATTCAAGCAACAAATAAAAACAGTATTTTAAGTAGATATAGAGTATGCGAAGCCGAATATCATAACGCAAAAAGGGATTATGAAAAAAGTGTGAGCAATAATGACAGAATCAACAACTCTTACGAAAAAGATATTGCGCTTGCCGAGCAAGTGAGAGATAATAATTTTGTTAAATTAGCAGAGTACAAAGAGAAAGAAAAAGAAACCTTGCAAGAAATAAGCGAGCTTGAATCGCAATTAGTTATAATAAGAAAGGAAACCAGAATTATTGAAGATACTTTGTTAAAAGAATTTAAAGATATGCTCGATTCGCGCGATTGGGAAAATCTAGACTTGATTATCTACTATTACGAGACGGGAAGAGCAGACAGTATCAAAGAAGCTCTACAACTTGTGGACGTAGAGCGCAGAAATAATGAACTTGTTTATAGCATTCAGCGCGCAAGTGAAGAAATGTGCAGTTCTATAGAAAACAACGTTAAATATTTGGGTAAAGTGTTAAATATTGGTTTTAACTCTCTGTCAGCGCTGTTGAATAAGCAAAGAATACAGACGGTCAATGAATTGAAAAAAATCAATAAAAACGTTTCGGAAATCTGGTATGGGCAGATGTTTAGCAATGCTTTACTAGAAAAAGCCACCTTATCAAGTAGAGAATTGGTTAAGCAAATGAGAGAAATCAACCGCAAAATACCATATTAAATATTTATAAGTGTATTTTAGAATGAAAGAAAAAGAGTCCCGCTTTGGCGGGACTTTTTTAATAAGTATATTGACGGTTTAGTTTGTTTAATATATAATAAGTGCGTAAAAGATTATAATAAATAAGCGTATGGGGGAGTTATGAAAAAGGTTTTAGTATTGATTATAATATGCTGTATGGCGATTTGTCCTATACTTGCTTTGTCGGGCTGTAGTATGTCATCGACTCCCAATGAGATTGCAAAGAATTATGAAAACGTGGCAAAGGGATATACCGTCAATGCAAAGAAGGGCGGAGAGGGCGACTCTATTACTTTTGAGTTCAAAGGCGAAAAAACTTTTAATTCAATAGTACTCAAAGAAAAGGGAGACAATATCACAAATTACGAGTTGTACGCTAATGGAGAGATGTTTTATAAGAGCGATTTTATTGGCAAATATAAATACTGTTCGCACAAAACCGTTACGGCAAGCAGCGTTACTCTCAAGGTCATCGGGTGCGATAAAGAGTGGAGTATAAAGGATTTTGAAGCGTACAACATAGGCAAGACGGCAAAAGATAATTTTGAGGTTATGTCGTATCTTATAGTTGACAGAGCGTATAAGCTTGACGAAAAGTCGGCAGAGTTGATGAAACATACGACGCAGTTCAATATGTTCGGAAGCGTATATCTTGACAAAGACGGACATTTGCATTTTCAAGATTTTATAATTGACGGAGAGAGCGTCGAGGGAAAGACTGCGCTTGCCAAAGCAATAGAAAACGTGCGCAAGTATAATCCTACCGCAACGATAGTATATACGATATTAGGCAATTTGGATATGCAAAAAGACGGACTTGATACGCAGGGCAGACACAATAGCGCAATGGGCAAAAATGCTGATACGCTTGTCAAAGAGTGCATAGACGTGATGCAAGAGTTTGATCTCGACGGCATATCGTTTGATTACGAATATCCGCACACAATTAAGGCGCATAATATATACGGTAAGTTTTTGGAGAAGTTGAAAAAGGCAATGCCCGCGGGCAAGAGATTAAGCGCGGCTTTCAGTGTGTGGAATCTTACCGTGGCAGGATGTTTCCCGCGCAGCAAACTCAAGTATCTTGACAGCTTGGAAATTATGACATACGACGGCTTTGACGATAGAGGCAATCACGCGTCATTCTACGAGATGTGCGCCAACGCTATGTATAAGCTTAAAAGCAAAGGCATTGATATGAGCAAAGTGCATCTGGGGCTTCCGTTTTATTCAAGACCCGCCGACAGAGCGGCATATTGGGGAGATTACGCGGGCGTAGCTCAAAAACTCGGAGTTTGGAACAACAGCTTAATCGAGGAGATTAACGTAGACGGAAAGGTCTATCAACAGACTTGCTATTACAATTGCAGACAGATGATTTACGACAAGACTTGTTACGCTTTGGATATTAAATTGGGCGGGGTAATGATCTGGCATTTCTCATGCGATACGACTGACAGCGAACTGTCGCTGTACGGAGCAATTAGCGATGCTATTGCAGCAAGAAAATAAAATAAAAGTATATAATATAGTTAATAAAAAACGGAGTTGTAAAACAACTCCGTTTAATTTAAATAACTATATCAATTATTTATTTGAGAAAGAATAACGCAACTACCGCGCACAACGCAATCAAAGCGGTAAAGCCAAGCGTAACGCTTTGCAAAACTATTTGCGTGACGGAGTGCCTGTCGATTTGACGCAGACGGCGCACGTTTTCCGATTTGATTTTGAGATCCAATTGTCTGTCGTCGAGCTTGACGAGTTTGTAATACTTAAATCCTTTGATCTCGTTGCCCGTCTTGACAAAGCCCTCGGGAAGAGCGCCGATACTC
>CAMWQA010000044.1 GCA_947176265.1 uncultured Clostridia bacterium
GTCCTGACATAACTACCTCCGTATTCGTAAGTTGTATAAACTAAATATTTACATTATAATATTATATTATTTATTTTTATTTTGCAAGGAATTTGGAATACATTTTGTTACTTACAACAAATTAGACACAAAATATTGCATAAAAAAAGCAATTCGCGTTGGAATTGCTCTTTTCTTCTACCGTCTATCTAAATACGCTTGCAATATAATCACAGCGGCAAGCTTGTCTATTACTTGCTTGCGCTTATCTCTTCTCATACCGCCTTCTATCAAAAAACTTTCCGCCTCTACCGAAGTAAGTCTTTCGTCTTCGTAATCTATTTTTGCATCTATGAGCGGTTGCAACTTCTCGGCAAAAGCTCTAGTTTTCTCCACTCTTTCGCCTTCCGTGCCGTCCATATTGAGCGGCAAGCCAAATACTACGACGTCGATTTTATACTGCTTAACCAAGTCGGCAATATATTGCAAATCCTTCTGCAATCCTACTCTTTTGTACGTCTCTAATCCGTTTGCTATAATACCGCTCTCGCTTATCGCAATGCCTGTTCGCGCGTCGCCTAAATCTATCGCTAAATACTTCATATTCAAATTATGGCATACGAAAAATGTACTTGTCAATCGATTCTAATCCGTTTATGAATACTAGCGTATGACCGCGGAGAGTGGTGTGATTTTTGTCCGTGCGGCGGCAACCGAGCGGCGAGCGTACTTGCCGTACGTGACCCCGAGGGCGTCCTAGCCGTTAGGGCAAAAGGCGCGCCGCTATATGCGGTCACTCTATGCGTTGCCAATAATCCTCTACACTTCCCTTCGTTATGCCGCTAATAATCAGATAATACACGCCGCTGACTAAAAGCGTAGTCGCAAGATAGATTGCACCTATGACGTAAGGATTGAGAGTAAGCGCGATGCCGTACGCCATAGTAGGCGCCATTACGAGCAGTCCGGGGATAAAGGCAATAAACATGGGTATTACGCTTGAGAAGTTATTCTTGATAATCTCTTCGATATTCTTCCAATGCACCTTTGGCTTTTTGAGGTCGCGATATACGCAAAATCTATTGACAGCCCAAGCGTACAGCATATTGGAGAGGAAAAATCCCAACACTTGCAATACGTTTACTCCGCCGACAAATGAAAACGCTATAGTTGACAAAACCACGGTGATTGCCGAAAATACGAAGCCTACAAATATCTTTGACCAGATGATTTGATTTGCGCTTATAGGCATAGTCTTTGCCATCAATGCGCCCTCTCCGTCTCTCGATACGGCAAGCAGACTAATCGTATTAGAACTCGTCATGAGTTTGATTATGAGTTCCGCTACCGCCAAAGCTACGAATGAATTGGTCAATTTGACTTGATACATACCCAACAAGAATATGAGTATAGGAGGCAAAACCACCATCATTCCGCACTGTATCAGCAAATTACTCGACTTGAGCACGCTTGAAAATTCTTTTTTAATAAGCGCTTTTTTAAGCGAAGTCTGCTTGACTTCCCCTTGCTTTTTAGACGAAGCCATAGCGCCGTTATTCTCGTATACTCCTTGCGATATGCGCTTAAACTGCCACATAGCAAGCAACGTACCCAATCCTGCCAATAGCGCTACTATACCTATAAAAGCCATCCCGTATCCAAAAGCTTTTACGCCTCCGACTGTCATTGAAGAAGCAAGTAAAAACGTGTGATAAAAGTATTTGCCAATGGGCGCAATTGACGGCAACAACGCAGAATATATATCGCTCATCGAGAATCCTTCGTCTACTTCTTCCACCGCTCCGCTTGCAATATCCGAGCTACCCGCGTCTGGAGTATTGATAATAATAGGAACGTATATTGCAATATATATTGCCGCAACGAGCAATATGGTAACTACCGCTCCGAATATTGGACGCTTTTTGAAAAATTGCAATACTTTCATAATTGGGAAAGAAAGCAATGCTATTACTAATATCGCCATAAGCGGCAATAGTATCGTCGCAGGTATCATCATTATCAAAATTCCTGCGCTAAAACTTCCCAACGTAGCCATTGCGATAAGCGCAACTATACATACGGGGATTACCGTCGCTACGGAAAAAATCAATTCGTACAGTAAAATTGAGATAAATTTTGCCCAAAATATACTCACTGACTTCAACGGCAACGTAAACAAAAACTCGTTGTCTTTACTAAAATACATTATATTGATATATGCAAAGAGTCCAAAGAAAAAGGTCAAAAGCTGACTTGCAAAAAAGCCTATCGAAAGTATATGCGCAATATATCCCAGCTCAACCGACGCTTTGACCAAGCCGAATATTCCCACGAGCATCGCAATATAAGGTATGCCTAAGCAAATTACAATTGTAACAACCATACCGATAAATTTTTTCTTCTCTTTTGCGTCCTTAAAATTAGGTATTAAGGTATTTTTAATCAACTGTTTCGTCAAAGCAAAAAACGCTGTCATACCCCACCTCAAAACTTAAATTCTTCTTTCTCGTCGCCGACCAGTACGTCGCCTTGAGTAACCGACAGGAAGAACTCTTCAAGCGAATTGTCAACGTTCTTTGCTCTAATCTCTTCCATCGACCCGCTGATAAGCAAACTGCCCTTGTCAATAATGGCAAGTCTGTCGCAGAGTTTTTCCACGACCTCTATAATATGCGAAGAAAACAGCACGCTGTTGCCCTCTTTGCAATGCTCTTTCATCAACTCTTTGAGGTTGTACGCGCTTTGCGGATCAAGTCCTGTCAAAGGCTCGTCAAGTATCCAAAGTTTAGGGTTGTGTATCAACGCGCCGATTACGCATATCTTTTGTTTCATACCGTGAGAATAGCTGCCGATAGGCTTACCGATCGCATCCGTCAACCCAAAAAGTTCGACGTACTTATCCCCTCTCGTCTTTCTGTCGTTGACTCCCACGCCGTAAATATCCGACATAAAGTTGATATACTCGTATCCCGTCATTGTATCGTAAGTAAAATGATTGTCAGGCACGTAACCTATATTTTTCTTAGCGTCGATAGGGCTCTCGTGCAAGTCGTGTCCGCATATCTTTATATTGCCCTCGCTGTACGGCAAAGCGCCGGTAATACACTTAATCGTCGTACTTTTGCCTGCGCCATTAGGTCCTAAAAATGCAAACAATTCGCCCTCTTTGACTTCAAAACTTAAGTCTTTGACGGAATACTTATCGTTGCCTTTGTACTTTTTGCTCAAATTGGTTATCGTCAAAATCTCATTCATAAAAACCTCCGTGAGGTATTTGCCTCAACTTCAATTCAATTATACATTACACACGTTTTGCCGTCAATGCTAAAATTTAGTGGAATATACTTTAATTATGTAGATTTTACATAAAAATTTAATTTTTCTTATTTTCTTGTTTATTTGCTTTTATAACTTTTGCTCTTATCAAATACTTTTCAAAACCGTTTTGCGACGGCTGATAAAATTTCTCGTCTTTTAAAGAATCTGGCAAATACTGTTGATCAACCCAACCGCCGTAGCTATGAGGATATTTGTATCCCGAAATCTTTTGCGCCTTATAGTTGGTGTCCATAAGATAAGTAGGCACTTTGTCGTCCTTTTTCTCTGCAACTATATGTTCTACGGCTTCTTTTGCCACAACGACGCTATTGGATTTAGGAGCTTCGCACACGTAAATTATTGCGTTGTAAAACGGTATCTTGCCTTCGGGAAGCCCAATATTTTGGTACGCAGTCAACGCGCTCGTAGCCACGACAAGAGCCTGCGGATCTGCCATACCTACGTCTTCGCTGCTGTGAACGATTAGTCTGCGGAGTATCAACATTGGATCGCAACCCGCTTGAATAAGCCTCTCCGCCCAATACAAAGCCGCGTCGCTATCGCTGCCGCGCAAAGATTTGCAAAATGCCGAAAGCATATCGTAATACATGCTCTCGTCTATACTCATAGACTTTTTTTGCGATGACTGCTCTGCCACCGACACGTCGATATTTATCACTCCCTTTTCGTCGGGAGACGTACTTCTTACGGCAAGTTCCAACGCGTTGAGAGCGTTGCGCATATCTCCGTCGCTTGCCCAAACGAAATGGTCAAGAGCCTCTTCGCAAATACTTACGTTGAAATTTCCAAGTCCCTTTTCTTGGTCTGTCAAAGCCCTTTTTAAAGTATTCTTTATATCCTCGCTCGATAGCGGTTTGAATTCAAATATCCTGCATCTAGACACGATAGCCCTGGTCATAGACACAAATGGATTTTCCGTCGTAGAACCTATAAAGACGATATGCCCTTTCTCAATGGCTTCCAACATACAGTCTGACTGCGCCTTATTCCACCTGTGACACTCGTCAAGTAATAAATACGTCTTAATTCCGTATCTCTCTTTTTCAAGCCTTGCGTCCTCAATGACCTTCTTTGCGTCCGCAATACCCGAAGATACCGCGTTGAGTTTGACAAAATTTGACCTTGTTGTATTAGCTATTATATTGGCAAGCGTTGTCTTACCGCACCCCGGCGCGCCGTAAAAAATACAACTGCCCAGAGAATCCGTCAGGATTGCTCTTCTAAGCAAGCTGTTTTTACCGACGATATGACTTTGCCCAACGAAATCGTCTAATGTCGTAGGTCTCATTCTCTCCGCAAGCGGAGCGTTGTCTTTTTGTATTATGTCAAACAAGTTCATATTGATATTATATATCTATTAATATATTAAGTCAATGAATTTAAATATATCTATTGCAAATTTATGTTCATATGTTCATATTTTGCAAACTTCCCCTAAATACTTTATAATTCATTTAAATTTCTATTAACGGCAAAAATGACTTTGACTTGTTTTTTACCTGCGTTGTCCTCAAAAGCAATCGCCGTATCCCCTTTGATTTTGACGCCTTGTAACTCTATGCAATCTTCTTTTCCCTCGTCGAACTCAATCAAGTACACAGTACCTTTATGCTTATAGGTCACGCTCATTCCCTGCCACCCGTCAAGTTTTGGACGGGTAAAGGA
Organism: uncultured Clostridia bacterium; assembly: GCA_947176265.1. GTDB lineage: Bacteria > Bacillota > Clostridia > Christensenellales > UBA3700 > RACS-045. Next base: position 4,984 of record CAMWQA010000044.1, read on the forward strand.
CATAATTTTGCCTTGAATAGTTATGCCAATAAAGTCTCTTACTATCGTATCGTAAAGGATACTTGCGCTTCCGCTATACCAACTCCACCCCATTCTGCCGTAATTGTCTTGATTGGAATATACGTCTCCCGCTAGGACGTAAGGTTCGCCCTTATACATATTTGCGCCTTCTTCGGTGGAATTCTTGGCAATTGGATTGATCATATTGAGCAAGTCGTGCGCGCTGTATTTTCCGCTATCGGTGTCGATTTTAATATCCGCCATAGCTACAGCCTTGACGTACCACGCCGACGCGTGAGTATACTGACCGCCGTTTTCTCTAACCCCCTTGGGATAAGCGGATATATAACCGTAATATGAGTCCTTTGTCTGCGCAGGTCCAAGCAACTTGATTATGCCCGCGTTGCAGTCAATGAGATCGCTTACGTTTTGCAAAGCTTGATTTTGTATTCCCTTTGACGATACCGAAGCAATGACGCTCCAACTTTGACAAAGAATATCCTTTGTAAATCGTTGATTGCCTTTTACTCCCAGCTCTTCGCCGTAGTCAGTCGTCGCGCGCATAAAATATCCGTCCTTAAAACATTTGTCAAGAGCAAGTTGAAGATTCTCAATGTGCGCAAGATATTCCTGCCTTCTGTCAAAGTCGAGATACTTGACGAATTTACGCAAAACGTGCAAGGTAATCATGCTCAACCACACGCTCTCGCCTTTGTTTTGCATACCGATTTCATTGAGCGCGTCGTTCCAATCTCCGCCGCCGATGAGCAACAAACCTCTCTCTCCGTAACGCAACGTCGCGTCAATGGCTCTCTTTATATGAGATAGCAAACTCTCTCCCACTTGGCTCTTTTGCGGTACTTCCAATCTGCTTTCCGCCATATCCTCAAGCGGCGTTGAAACAAGATATTTTTGAATACTGGTCAATATCAAATTGTCGCCTGTGAAGTCTATATACTCAAATGTCAACAACGGCAAGAACAGTCTGTCGTCTGTGATATGAGTCCTCACTCCAAAGCAATCCCCATGCCACCAATGCTGTACGTCGCCCTCAAGATACTGATGCTCTGCAGAGAGTAATATGTGATTTTTTACGCGCTCTGTGTCGATATAAAGCATTGTAAGCATATCTTGAAGTTGGTCTCTGAATCCTATTGCTCCTCCTGCCTGATAATATCCGCATTTGCCGTTGATACGGCTTGACACTACTTGATAAGCAAGCCATTTGTTGAAAAGCAAATTGAGATTTTTATCTTTTGAACGCAGTTCAAACTTGTTTAAATCGGCAAATTTATATTTTTGTTCAACAATATAGTCATTGAGATTGTCAAACTTGAGCGACGCCAAAAATTCGTATTCTTTGGCGATTACAAAGTTGATTTCGATTTCTCTGCCGCTCAATTTTCTTGTCAGCAATGCGTGCGAGGCAAGATTACAACTTACTTTGCTTTCAGACACGTATACCTCTCCGCCTAGGGTCTTAAAGCTTGCCTTACTAGGCAGTAAGTTAGCTTCAACGTCGCATCTTACGAATACGCTCTGATTATTGTAGGCGTTGGTAATTTTGATTGTTCTGTTATCTACCTGCTCGTCGAAAAGCATTTGATTGATAGGCAAATCTCCCAACATCGCTTTGATAGCAAACAACGCTTGCGTATCAATATTCAACTTTTCTTTAGATAGTTTAATCTTGACGTACTTGCCTCTCCCGTCCTTGATTATTCCCTCTTCCACGCAATATTTAACTTGATTGACAATACCGCAGAATTGCGTGTATCCAAGTCCGTGCTTGACGTAACCGCCCTTGACGAGTCTGTTGAGCCTTTGCATATTGCCGTCAATCTCGACGTAAAGTTCTTCGCACGGAGTATCGAAAACTGGATTATTCTCAAATTTCGTCACTCTGTTTAAATTGCTGTTGTCAAAATAATCAAATCCGCCGCCGTTTTGAGTGACGACAAAACCACCTTTTTCTCCGCAAATCACGTTGGAATAAGGCAAATCTGGTTTCGACGTGATTACATAATTCCCCTCTTCGTCAAATCCGCCTGCCGAGCACGGTTTGACAATATTTGCATTGAGCGGGCTGAATATAACCGAATTTTTAGAGACTCTCTCTCCTTTTTCAAGAATTGGAATCTTTACGCTGTCAAAAGATTCTTCGTTCTTTTCGCCTTTCTTGGGTACGCTGTCCAAGACGATAAATGCGCCCAGTTTGATTTCGTCAATAACTCCCTCATCCATTCCCTCAATATTCAAAAATCTCAGGCAATTTAGATTCAGTAAATCTCCGATATTCGTCAGATCAATGAAATTTTTAAGCGCGTGCTCCCTATCTTTTTCTTTCGCGCAATAGGCAACGACAAGATTACACTTTATTGACGCCATGTTCATATATATTACGGAATATATAAGAGTTTTCAATTTTTCATCCTGATTATGATAACCGAAGTATATATATTTAGTAGCTTTATCCAAAGACATTGGCAAGGCTTGAGCAAAATTATTAGATATTTCGCTCAATTTTTGCCTATCATAAGGCGCGTAAAGCACGTTAGTCGACAGTCTGCAAATCAAATCGCTGATTTTGTCATTGAGCTGATATTTATACGTCTTTGATAATGCCGTCAATTTAGCGCTTTCGTAAGCGTATTTTGCAAAATCCGTCGACTTTGCCTGCTCGATATTGCTTTTCAATGCGTTGAGATCGCCGTCGTAGGCAATTATGCAGTACACCGTCTTGCTTTCTCCGGGATTGAGAGTAATTTCGCCGACGAAACCGAGACACGGATTGAGTACGTCTCCTACTGATACTCCCGACTTTTTGTCCTCATTAAAGATATTCGGGCTGTCAAAGCTGCCTTCTCTGCCAACAAAATTGGACAAATTACTTTCATATTTCAAGTTTTCCACGCCAAGTACGGTCAAAGACGCATAGCAATCCCCATGGAAACTTCTCGACGTGCGTTTTGCTATGAGCGAGTCCAACCTATCATCGTACGACGTGGATATAAACATATCGTTAAACGCGGGATGCGAAACCATACCTCCAAAATCGTTGAGAGCAAGTTCTCCGCAAAGTCCGCAACTATACTTCTTGACAGTGTCATCATTGTTTGTAATAGTAACTTTGCGTACCTCGCAATTGATATGTTGAGGTATATAAATACTCATTTGGCAATGCTTTTCGATATTGATATACTTGCTTTCGTATGGCGAAAAATCATATTGGCATTTGTGTTTATACATTGGCGCATAAGTTGGACAATAAATTTCTTTGCCGTCATTTATATAGAAAAAACAGCCTTTATTATCGTAAATATCGCTGCTGAATTTGTCGATATACTTGCCTTTAGCAAAAGAATATCCGCCTCCGTGACTATTGCACACCACGCTGTAATGACCGTTGGTAAGCGCATTGACGACAGGAAAACCTTCGCTATCGCCCGCTCTGCAATATCCGTTGGAAGTCTTTGCGTCGTATACCGCGTCAAATTTCTTCGTCGATTTGCTCTTTGACGTGGGGATTTTCTCTTCTAGCATCAACTTACCGCCCGACATAGCGTGGTCGCTCATAAACAACTTGACTAGATAATCGTCAAAAAGCGTATTGACTATTGAGCAAAGTAGCATACCTTGGTGGTGCGACATTAACGTAGCTACTATGTTTGCCCCATTGGTAAAGTCAATAGCTTCGTACATACCCATAGAAGTCTGCATGCCCATATCGGCGAGTTTCCTAAGATTTTTTATTGCCTTTGCAGGCGAATATTTTAGAGTAAGCGCCGACGCATACGGAGAAATTACGCACCTGTCTTTAACTGCGTTGAGACTAATACTGCTCACTCCAAAAGCCGAATATTTATAGCTATTTTCCTCGTTGAATTCAAAATAACAGCTCTCGCTTATACCCCAGACATCTCCGCATTTTGATTTAGCCATAATATCTATGATATTATTACAGCTCTTTGTCAAAAGACTGCCTTTGCAATCGCTCAAGAAAATCTGCGGCATTAAATACTCAAACGCAGTACCCGACCAAGACACTAAAGTGTTACCCTTGAGTTTGACGATGTTTCGCGCCAATCCGTTGAAATAAGCAGTATTGCCATTGAGGCACGACGCAATATAGCAAAGCGTTCTTGCTTCCGACGCAAGCATATCGTAATGCCCCTCAAACTTGTTTTGCTCTTTGTTATACCCGATATAAAACTTGCCCTTTGAATTGTCAAATAGCGCGTCAAAATCGCAATCCGCAATAATCTTAACGACGCGATTGTACAACTTTTCGTCAATATCCTTGACGTACGCTTTGACCGTGATTAAGCAGGCAATGAAATTTCCGCTGTCTACGCTAGACACAAAATATGGATAAAGCGGTTTTTGAGTGGCAAGGCTATACCAATTATATAAATGCCCCTCATACTTCTCTAGCCCCTCTATAATATCTATTTGATCGCCAAGTCTTTGAATGGCGACCTCTTGCGGTATTTTCTCCAACTTATGCGCGCATATTATTGACAAAAGCGAAAAGCCAATATTTGTCGGCGAAGTAAAAGAATTGCTTCCTCGCTTAGGAAAAACTTGATAATTATCGCAAATAAGACTTTTCCCTTGCATATTTCTCTCAAAATATTGCAGCGTATCGTCCGCCAACTTGCGAATAAATTTTTCCTCGTCAGGCTTTAATTCTTGCGCGCCGTCTGTTTTTATACCCAAAGTATAGATAACTAAAATAAATACGACGAATGCCGAAATATAAGCCAAAAATGCTATATTGCCAAAAAATATTCCCGCTAAAACTATGGACAAAATACAACTCGGCAAAACGACTCCAATATGTTTTGAGAAAGTATTTCCGCGTTGAGTAGAATAAAAAGTTTTCCATTCCAAAAGATTTTTTCTATCAAAAATCAGTTTAAATATCATCTTAAGCCAAAGCAATACGCTCTGTACAGCTTCAAACGGTAAGGTCAAAAAGTCGTAAACCATCTCGCCTACTTCGCCTGCAAATTGACAAAGCACGTATCTCATACGCTTCCCGTATTTGAGCGCGTTTAAGCACAATCCAAATCTTATCAGATATATACCGACAAAACTTATTGCAAAAGGCAGCAATAACCACAGTTGCCCTGTCAATATCAACGTTGACAGCAGAATAAACTGACATATAGGCAAAATCGTCTTGACTATATTAAATGCCATTACGTATTTGTAGAAAGGTTGAGTAATCTTTTTAGAGAAAATATAAGGAAAAAGAAGTATATCTCCTCTTTGCCATCTATTTTGTCTCACAATATGACTGACAAACCCTGTTGGCGCGTCTTCATAGGTAGGTACGGACAAGCTTCCCGCGGACACTATTGCGCCCTCGACGATGTCGTGACTCAATATCTTTCCGTCAGGCAACTTGCCTTGCAATTTATCTACGTATTCGTCAAGTCTGTATATTCCCTTACCGCAATATATAGCGTTGCCGGAAATCTTGTAATAAAAATCTCCGTAATTGCAGTAACTGTCAACTCCGCTGTCCAAAGAATATCTTTTAGTCCAAGGAGTTGTCAACGACGACAGTTTGTATCTTGAAGAAAAAGTCAACAAAGTGTATTTTGCATTGAGCGGGTGCAACATCGTGTTGACGGCTCTCTTTATACCGCCCGGCATAAGAGTATTATCCTCGTCTAGCAGTAAAACAAAGTTAGGTTTTTGCTGTTTTTTGAGCATATAGCAAAAATCTTGCCAATTTCCGCTTATCAACGCGCTATTCAAAGCATTAGTAGCTCCGCGCTTTCGCTCGAATGCTTTCCACACTCCGTCGCTGTTTTGGCGTTTGCGGACAAAAACGTTGACGTTGTCATATTTAGACAGTTCGTCAAATACTTTATAAATTTCTCCGTCAATTTCGTCTACTTGACTTTTTGACGACTTTAAGTCTACGAGCAAACTATATTCCAACATAGCGTCTTTATTGGTCATAGCTAAATTAAGTAAGTTATCGCACGCTTCTTTAGCCTGTTTTGCCGACGCAATATATTCGCACTTGACGACCAAAGTTCTACCCTCTTGCGGCAGATCTTTGTAATTCATTGACGCTACGCTTCTTGACGGTAAAATGTTATCTACTATTAGAGCAACGACAAATCTTGCAAGCGGCAGTGATGCAAAAAACATTATTACCCCTACTCCCACCATAAGTCGCCAAGTAGGAAGAAATACGACGCTTAAAGTTGTCAAAGCCATAGACAGCAATGCGACTACGGTTGCGTAAAGTCTTTGATCGGGTCTCGTCGTAGGTTTTTGCAATATTTGCGGAGAGTACGAATGTAAGTCTGCTTTTATCGCATAGCGGTAATCGTATATTATCTCTCCAAAATGTACTCCGAATTTTTTACCCAATTTCATTGCGCTTTTTGCGACGGACCTCTCGCTTGCTCCGTACAGCGTAGACAACTTTCCTATCGCCGACATGTACGCGTATTGCGAGCATATATCCATCTCTTTAAATATCTCGTCCTGCGCCATGATCGAATATATTGAACACTGTTCAATAATAAATTTATCGTCAAAAATATCTACCAGCGCCTTAATGGAAGTGATACAATTTGAGACGATTACGCTCATATCGACGAGATTGTTGGAAAAACTTACGTCAATGTTGTCTAGATTGATGTCGTTGATTTTATAAAAATACTTTTCGTCCAGATACTTGCCAAAATGCTTGAAAAAATATAGATAAGCGTCGTACTTGCAAAGCCTTCTTACCGGCTCCGCGTCTCTTTGCGCGTGTCTTTTCAGCTTTTCCATCTGCGTTATCTGCGTCGCAATTACTGCAATTTTCTCTATCAACGCATAGTCAAGCGCCTTTTTAAGATTAAGAGTCTCTTCATAATGCAACGGCGTATAGCTATTGAATAACGCTATACCTTTGGCAATATATTCCTTGTTAAGACAACAATTATTTGATGATACCAAAAATCTTGCAAGTTGAATGATGCGCACGTTATTTTTTTTATGCGTGAGCTTGCTAAACACTCTGTAATCGCTCTGTTTAACGTCTATCGTAGTCGCGTAATAGTTCTCATAGAGCCATCTCTCAGATTCGTACAAAGGTTGATTCTCAGATACCTTTTTAACAACAATTTTATATGCTTTTTTGATTTTTCTTAAATATAGGTCGATATTTGGCATTACTCCCACGCTTTCGCCGCTGCGTAGTCCCAACGCTAATATCTTGATATTATCTTCAAAATCTTTGTCATTCATAGACAAAGAATACGCTTCTCCCTTTGGACTCCTTCTGGAGAGAAGTATCAATACAATTAATAAAATAAATAAAACTATTATTATCGCGTACAACATACATTGATTATTGTCACTTGTAGACAATTTAATCAATTCCTGCAACAAAAAATACGTCGCTAATCCGACGTATTTAAGCAAGACAGTCTATAAGCCGAGTTCTGTATTGGACTATCATCTGTCTAGACGCAACGTTACCGTTGCGTTCAAGCGATTTTCGCGACTGGCAGGCTACCTTAACGTCGCTTTCTCTTGCATCAAGTGGGGTTTACATGGCTCTTCGAGTTACCTCGAAGACGGTGGGCTCTTACTCCGCCTTTCCATCCTTACCTGCAAAATTGCAGGCGGTCTATTTCTGTTGCACTTTCCTTCAAGTCGCCTTGACCGGTAATTAGCCGGCACTCTGCCTTGTGATGCTCGGACTTTCCTCATACCTTGCGGTCTGCGATAGTCTGGCTGTCTTGCCGTTAGATTATATCATATCACAGTTTTGCTGTCAAGCATATCTTTTTCAATCTTTGCTTTCTATAATACAATATTGAACAATGTTCAGCAAATAAATTTGTATTGTGTTCAAACCCAACTAGATATTAATTCCCTCTTTAGACATATAAGCCTTCAACTTATTGAGGACCTTCGTTTCGATTCTCGATACGTACGATCTTGATATATCAAAGACCTTTGCTACTTGTTTTTGCGTCATAGGATTTCTCCCCTCCAAACCGTAGCGCATAGCAATTATCTGATACTCCCTTTCGTCAAGTTGCTTTTTGACCACCTGCATAAGTTTTTCCGCAACGCATCTACTTTCAACTATTCCTATTACGCTTTCCTCGTCCTGACTTATCAAATCTATAAGCGTAACTTCATTGCCCTCTTTATCATAACTTACAGGTTCATACAAAGACTTATTGCCCAAGTTTTTTTTATTTGCGCGCCAGGTCATTAGTATTTCATTTTCAATACACTTTGCCGCGTATGTGGCAAACTGAGTCCCCTTTTCCGGCGAATAAGTGTTGAGCGCCTTGACAAGTCCAATAGACCCCACGCTGATCAACTCGTCGTTGTCGTGGTAGTTGGAATACTTTTTGGCAACGTGCACGACGAGTCGCATATTGTGTTTTGCAAGTTCCTCTCTCGCCTCTTTACTGCCTGCATACATTTGCTCCAAAAGTTCTTTTTCTTTTTGCGGGTCGAGAGGTTTTGGAAATGCGTTTTTACTGTTGATATATCCGCTGAAAAATAAGACGTTGCTAAACAACGCCAGCAATCCCGATAAAATCATAAAAGCTCCTAAAATATTCGTTACAATACTTTATGAGCTTTATCTACAAAATATGACGTTATTCTTTGTAATTAGATAACAAAACCTATTATTTATCTGCGTTTTTATCCTTGAGAATTGTATTAATTTCGCTGAGCCAACTCTCAATATCCTTAAATTCCCTATATACGGCGGCAAATCTGACGTAAGCGACTTCGTCAATGCTCTTAAGTCCTTCCATTACGTACTCGCCTATCTGCGCCGACGTAATCTCGTCGCTTAAATTATTTTGAATCTTACGTTCGATATCCTCGACAAGTCTGTCAATACTTATCATAGATACAGGACGTTTCTCGCAAGCTCTCAAGATGCCGGCTTTAAGTTTTGCGGAAGAAAACTGTTGGCGCGCCCCGTTCTTCTTGACGACCATGATGGGAGTCATCTCTATATTCTCATACGTCGTAAATCTCTTTCCGCAATTCATACACTCTCTGCGTCTTCTTATAGAAGTTCCATCCTCGTTTTGACGGGAATCTACGACCTTGCTGTCAACACAACCGCAATAACTGCACTTCATATCACACCTCAAGAATATTTTGTCATGATTATTATAGTACAATTATATTGATTTGTAAAATATTTTTACAAAAAATACAATATATAGACTTTTTTAGGATATATATTTCTTATTTTGCGTATTTTGACAATCTCAGACTAACAATCAGACGGCGTTAACTCGCCTTTGAGTTCAACAAGAATGGTATCTTCGCCTATCTTGACTATGCATCTCCACGGTACGAATATACTGTCTCCCGCGGAAAGACTTTTTATAAACTTCTTATCTCCGGGGACCACCATTCCCAAAATCTGACCGTGCGAATTGAAATTAATGTCGATGACGTGTCCCAACTTTTTTCCGTCGCATATATTGACGACTACTTTTTCTCTTAAGATACAAAATGATAAATCTGCCATACTTCACCTCTGATAAATTCTATTCTATCAAAAGCAAATTATGACAGATTTAATATTTTTACTAATAATTATTTAATTAAACAACCAAATCGTCCATATAATTTAAC
>CAMWQA010000045.1 GCA_947176265.1 uncultured Clostridia bacterium
CTCTTTTTACTGGAACCGGCGACGTCCTACTCTCCCAGGTCGTGTCCAACCAAGTACCATCAGCGCTGAAGGGCTTAACTTCTGTGTTCGGAATGGGAACAGGTGGATCCCCTTCGCCATTGCCACCGGAATGGTTAAGTGTGCTTCCTTGCACACTCACAACTGCACAGTATTCTCTTTCTCCAAGTATTCCAAAAAGCTCAACATTACTTACTCATATCTCAATAGTCTAATCAGACTACGAATAAGCCTTCGACCTATTAGTATCGGTAAGCTCAACACATTCAATATCTGTGCTTACACACCCGACCTATCTACCTTGTAGTCTTCAAGGGGTCTTATCAATGAGGGATATCTTATCTTGAGGTGGGTTTCACGCTTAGATGCCTTCAGCGTTTATCCCATCCAAACTTCGCTACCCAGCTGTGCCACTGGCGTGACAACTGGTGCACAATAGGTTTGTCCATCCCGGTCCTCTCGTACTAGGGACAGCGCCTCTCAAATATCCTACGCCCACGATGGATAGGGACCGAACTGTCTCACGACGTTCTGAACCCAGCTCGCGTGCCACTTTAATCGGCGAACAGCCGAACCCTTGGGACCGACTTCAGCCCCAGGATGTGACGAGCCGACATCGAGGTGCCAAACCTCCCCGTCGATGTGAACTCTTGGGGGAGATAAGCCTGTTATCCCCGAGGTAACTTTTATCCGTTAAGCGACGGCAATTCCATTCTCTACCGCCGGATCACTAAGTCCTACTTTCGTATCTGGTCGACATGTCTGTCTCTCAGTTAAGCTCTCTTATGCCTTTACACTCTACGAATGGTTTCCAACCATTCTGAGAGAACCTTTGAACGCCTCCGTTACTCTTTGGGAGGCGACCGCCCCAGTCAAACTGTCCACCTGACACTGTCCTTCGCCCAGTTTATGGCACGAAGTTAGAACCTCAATAATAAAAGAGTGGTATCCCAACGTCGACTCCACACACGCCGAAACGCATGTCTCAATGTCTCCCACCTATCCTGTGCATTCATTACCGAAATTCAATATCAAGCTGCAGTAAAGCTCTACGGGGTCTTTCCGTCCAGTCGCGGGTAATATGCATCTTCACATATACTACAATTTCACCGAGTTCACTGTTGAGACAGCGCCCAAATCATTACGCCATTCGTGCGGGTCGGAACTTACCCGACAAGGAATTTCGCTACCTTAGGACCGTTATAGTTACGGCCGCCGTTCACTGGGGCTTAAGTTCTGTGCTTCGGTTTCCCTAACACTTCCCCTTAACCTTCCAGCACTGGGCAGGCGTCAGCCCCTATACGTCATCTTTCGATTTCGCAGAGACCTGTGTTTTTGCTAAACAGTTGCTTGGGCCTCTTTTCTGTGACCAACTCTCGTTGGCACCCCTTCTCCCAAAGTTACGGGGTCATTTTGCAGAGTTCCTTAACAATGATTCTCTCGTCCGTCTTAGGATTTTCTCCTCGTCCACCTGTGTCGGTTTGCGGTACGGGCTCCTATGAACATATTTAGTAACTTTTCTCGCCAGCATGAATTCGTTGCCTTCCTTACTAGTTTTCATTCCCCATCATCACCTAGCCTTAAAGTGAGCGTACTTCACTACTCACAAGCCTCATGATTTGGCCGCAGGTCTTCCATCACCGCGGTACAACTATCCTTCTGTGTCATTACTTCATTTAATCGTCCTTTCGGAGGTACTGGAATATCTACCAGTTGTCCATCACCTACGCCTCTCGGCCTCGGCTTAGGTCCCGACTTACCCTGGGAGGACAAGCCTTCCCCAGGAAACCTTAGACATTCGACGGCGGGGATTCTCACCCCGCTCTCGCTACTTATGCCGGCATTCTCTCTTCTATACAATCCACCACTCCTTCCGGTATGGCTTCAGCTCATATAGATTGCTCCTCTACCGATGTGTCAAACACATCCCTAAACTTCGGTGACAAGTTTAGCCCCGATAAATCTTCGGCGCACCACCACTCGACCAGTGAGCTATTACGCACTCTTTAAATGAGTGGCTGCTTCTAAGCCAACATCCTGGTTGTTTTAGCAGTGACACATCCTTTACCACTTAACTTGTACTTGGGGACCTTAGTTGTAGATCTGGGCTGTTTCCCTTTTGACTGTGAGACTTATCTCACACAGTCTGACTCCATGTAATCAAATATCCGTCATTCGAAGTTTGTTAAGTTTCGGTAAGCCGCGAAGCCCCCTAGACCATACAGCGCTCTACCTTCGGTATTCTCTACATAGGCTAGCCCTAAAGCTATTTCGAGGAGAACCAGCTATATCCAGACTCGATTGGAATTTCTCCGCTAACCACAAGTCATCCCCGGTCTTTTCAACGAACGTGGGTTCGGTCCTCCACAGTGTTTTACCACTGCTTCAACCTGCTCATGGTTAGGTCGTCTGGTTTCGGGTCTACGTCATGCAACTATCCGCCCTGTTTAAACTCGCTTTCGCTTCGGCTCCGATACTTAATATCTTAACCTCGCTACACAACGTAACTCGCCGGCCCGTTCTACAAAAAGTACGATACCACACTATTAATAGTGCTATATCTGCTTGTAAGCATAAGGTTTCAGGTTCTCTTTCACTCCCCTCCCGGGGTTCTTTTCACCGTTCCTTCACAGTACTATTCGCTATCGGTCACTAGGTCGTATTTAGCCTTACGGGATGGTCCCCGCATATTCCCACAAGATTCCTCGTGTCCCGTGGTACTCTGGATCCTCACTGCCAACTTCGTATTTCAACTACGGGAATGTCACCCTCTCTGTCGTCCCTTTCCAGAAACTTCGTCTATACTCTATTGTGCGTTATGTGAGTCCGCTACCCCTTTATATATCTCTATACAAAGGTTTGGGCTCTTACCATTTCGCTCGCCACTACTTTGGTAATCATTGTTTTATTTTCTTTTCCTCCGGGTACTTAGATGTTTCAGTTCCCCGGGTTCCCTCTACTACACTATGTATTCATGTAGCAGTACGTACTCCTCAGTACGTGGGTTCCCCCATTCGGATATCTACGGATCTCAGCTCATTTGCAACTCCCCGTAGCTTTTCGCAGCTTGTCACGTCCTTCTTCGGCGCCTAGTGCCAAGGCATCCACCTTACGCTCTTCATAGCTTGATCGTCTTTCGTCTAATCATCCTATTTCAGATTCTTTCTTTAATGTTTTCCTCAGCTGTTTCGTATATTACTTAAAGATTTTATACTACCTTTACGTATTATATTTTTTCGCTTTTTGTATGCTTTTCATCATACTTGGATCAAACGTACTCGTCATACGTCAGATCCTACTATGCAGTTGTCAATGTGCAAAAAAATTTCGGTTAGACCGAAAGTTGGTGGGCTCAAGTGGACTCGAACCACCGACCTCACGCTTATCAGGCGTGTGCTCTAACCAGCTGAGCTATGAGCCCATTAGTGGTGGAGAATAAGAGAGTCGAACTCTTGACCTCCTGCTTGCAAGGCAGGCGCTCTAGCCAACTGAGCTAATCCCCCACGAATGAGTAATTTTCTCACTGTTTTCTCAACAGCCTTTATATAATATCATTAAAGAATATGGATGTCAACAAATTTTTCAAAGTTTTTTCGAAAAATTTTTAACACCTTAAATTGATGCGTCCCCCGACTGCTCAGTAATAATTTTCTTGCTCCAATCGCCCATTTTTAGTTTTACGCTCAAAGTGACGACTTGTATTAATAATAATATCATTATTATAATCGTATATGCGGTCAGATATTTCCAATAACAAATAATAATCGCAATATTGCAAGCGCTTGCCACTGAGCCACTTACCAAAGCGGTAATACAAAAAGCCTTTTTGTCTTTAAACAACGCTACTATATCAAATACCAAGATCAATAACGTTGATATTACAATCGGCGCTTTTAACATATCTATCCAATATGCCGTGTATTCAATATAGGAAGTATGATAAATTTCGATTTGCGTAAAATAAGGAAATTCTTCTATTACTACATCATACGTAATGGCTGCGCGCACAGTTTCAAAAAGTATCAACGCGGCTGCAATTATCAAGGCAAACCAATTTTGGGCGGCAATCTTCTTATTGGCAACTGCATTATCGCCGTTTATCTTGCCGACGTAAATAATATATCCTATTATTAATAACGTCGAAAGAATTATGGCGCACGCTCCTTCTATAAAATACTGCGCTACCGCGCTACCTATCAACGCCAAGACTGATAAAACTCCCAAAATCATTTGAGTAGGCTTTTTTAATTCTTTATTATCATCGTACGATAATTCCAGTTTTATAATTTGCGAAGCTGTCAAAACCAAAAATGCAATCATGACTATTGCGTTAGACAGCGTTAGGCTTCGTCCCGACATAATCAAAATAACTACGCTACTCAAAGCGCATACCGACGATATTGATAAAATAATAATGCTAAGCCATTTTTTATTCTTTGCAATAGAAATAAAATCTAATACAAACGCGCAAATCGAAAGAATAGCGACAACAAACGCGATATCAAACAACCTGTTGTCGCCAACAGCGTTGAAGTATGAATACCCAGCATCAGAAATACCTGCGACATGGTTGTAATTATACTTATTCACTATCGACACACTTCTTGGGATAAGTTCAAAAAACAACGCCACTGCAAGAACTGAAACGCTCGTGATGTTAAGTAATTCAAATCTTTTATCTGTTACTTGATTATGTTTGCTCAATTTTACGACAATTTTGCTTGTCGTTTGAATTAAAAATATCGCCATTATCAATATGTTGTATATTGTAACGTGTCTGCCATCCGCCAACCACGTACTCAATACAAACGTTACTGAAGAGAACACAACAGACGTCACGTATATTGCTTTATTCTTTTTTATCATTACAACCACATTGATTATTATACATACGATCGTCAAGATTGCAATTATAAAAGCAAAAAACAACGTTACGTTCCAAATAGACGGATTGGCAAAATATGAATGATAAGAAGTTTTGTAATGATCCGGTCCTGTAAGCGGTCCAATAGCTTTTATAACGCTCTTTGGCAGACACTCCAAAATCAATGCAACGGCTGATAAAATTAAATTTATCAAATTGACGATCTTTATTCTCTTACCGTCCATAGCCTCATTCTCCTTATGTTATTTATCAATATTATATAAGTGAAATATCTTTCGCCAATTACTACACCGAAAAAAGTTTTTTGTATCGTATAAAGTAAATTTTATTAATTCTTTTTGTTCAAATAATGCTCAATTAGAGCGTAAGACACGCTGCCTTTGGGATGGACCATATTTATCGCCTGATTTGCGTCTACCCACTGCGCGCCGTCAACTTCGCCCGAAAGCGTCAATTCCTTGTCTTCCGTCTTGCCGATAAAGCCAATCATAAGTTGGTCTTTTTTGTCAAACCAATAAGTACCCACGAAATCAAGCGACGAAAGGCGAAGCCCTATCTCTTCTTGCACCTCTCTGTACGCAGTCTCTTCTGCAGTCTCTTTTGGCTTGATATATCCCGATACCAAATTGCAATACTGTGTGGAAATATAATTTTGATTGAGCAATACTACTCGTCCATCGCCGTCAGTAACCAATACTATTACGCACGACGAAAACATATCAAAAAGGGGCTTTTTGCACCCCTCGCAATAAGGAATCTTTCCCTCGTCGCCAATTTCTTTGGCTATAAGTTTTTTCCCGCAGTCGGGACAGTAAGTGAAACGCATATTACAGTAACTTCTTCTTTTTAAGATACAACGCAACAATAAGAGAAATCAATCCCGAACCGCCGAGCACTGCCCAGAAGCCCCACTGACTCCCCTGACCGGGCACCCAGGTATTCATACCAAACAACGACGCTATAAACGTAGGAATGGTAATTACGAGAGTGACGGACGTCAAGACTTTCATGACGATATTGAGATTGTTGGATATAACTGACGCGTAGGTATCCATCGTACTCGTCAAAATCTCTCTGTATATCGAACACATTTCGATTGCCTGCTTGGTATCTATTGCAACGTCTTCAATGAGCTCCGTATCGTCGGGATAGCTCTTGAGAATATTGTTGGTGTTGAACTTGCTTTGCATAAGACGGGATATAACCGCGTCGTTACCCGTAAGCGACGTGGAAAAATAGACAAGCGAATTTTCAAGGTCGAGCATCTGGAAAAGCTCTTTGTTCTTGGTCGACTTGTGCAATTCGTTTTGAATTCTCTGCGAAGCCTTATCTATCTGCTTGAGGTAAGCCAAATATTTGGATGCGATATTGTTGAGAATCTGGAACAAAAATCTCGTCTTCTTGTATGTAGCAAATCCCTTAACTCTGTTGCGTAAAAAGTCTCGGGTAATTGCCGTATCCTTTAGGCTGACGGTAATAAACAATTCGTCTTTAACGAATGCGCCAAGCGGTATGGTAAAGTAGGAATAATAGTCCTCCGTACCCTCCTCGATTACAGGTATGTCTACGAGTACCATGGTATAGTCGTCTTCCACCTCGAGACGGGAACGTTCTTCGTCGTCAAGAGGCGTCTTCAATACGTCGTCTTCTATACCGCTGATTGACGCAACGAAAGCGACTTCTTTATCAGATGGATTAGTGAGATTTATCCAACAGTCTTTGGTATTAAATTTCTTATCCATATAAACGCTTTCTTCAATCTGTATGAGCTTATTCTCCGCATCGGTTCTGTAAATTTCAATCATAAGCCATACCTCCTCGTCATAAGTTAAATCGTCCGCCGTCCGACGCAATATAATAAATATTATACCTATTATATTTTACATTATCGAAAAACGTTTTGCAACCTATCCAACGTAATTTTTTAATTCGGTAACTACATTTTTAAGTCGCAATTTGCTTTGCGCAGTCATTGCAGAAGAGAATTTTGCGCTGTAAATGCCTTTGAGAACTACTTTCGCAATGCTCTTGTCGGGCTGGCTTGCCAAAAAATCTTCTACGCTGTTGGCAAGTTGAATTACGCTGTCCTCTGCCACTTCTACCTTCGGCAAAGTCAAATCAACCTCTTTTTCCTGATACACGGTGTTAGCGTCAAGTTTGATAAGAAACTTCTTTTTATATCTTCTGTCAACCATTGTAAAGAGCTTGCCTATTACGAAGTCAATCGCAATTATAATTAGCCATAACGCAATCGACGCCAAAATTGCCGTAGCTACTACGCCAACAGAATAGCCGTTCATGGCGACGACTATGCCCAATAACACTATATGCGCAAGAGCGGTTGCTCCGACAATGCTCTTTTTCTTGGGTATTGCGCAAAAACTGAACGTGTTGAGATACTCTTCCATAGGCATAGCGGTGTCGGCAATGTGCTTGGTCTGTCTCTTGATATTCCTTGGGAATACCTTGACAACCCTTTTGTTGAAAGAAAAGACCGTGCTTGGCGACAGGTACGAATGCGTCTTCAAAAATCTTTTGAGCCTTGAATACGCCTTTGCGTATACGCGCTCCGCCGAATAGACGAGCACTTGAATAAAGAGCGCGACAATAGGAATAGCAATAGCAAAAGCCGCTATTTGCCAAATCTTCCAACTTGCCATAAACGATTGAAACTTTGTGTAAACGTCTGAAATAAATAATAGCAAAATTTTAGCCTCCAAAATAATATGTAATGATATGTCGGAGAATTGCTATATTAATAATTGACTTATAAAAAGTTTTTATACAGTCATATAAGAATATTAAAATCCGTTGACTTGTCCATTACTTAGCTGAACTTCTGCTTCACAATAAGCTAAAATGGAGGAAAATTAAAATGTTTTAAAAATTTTCTTGCTAAATATAGTAAGATGACTATATAATTAAATAAAAATACATAGAGGACTTTATGGCACAACATATTTCTATTCGCGTTCCTTGGACTGATAATGATTACTGCGGTTGCATTTGCAATAATCCAACTTGCAACACTTCCTGTTTACGATTAAAAAATATTTCAGAAAATAAGAATGCAGTTCAAGAACAAGAGTATGCGGGGTGTAAGATGGTTGACATGGATTTTGAATCCCCATGCATAGCCGAAGGCGGAGCATTTATGTGCTCAAATTCTCTTTCCCGCACAGTAAATCATCCGTATAAAATGTCTGGAAATCCATCGCACAAACATTTTGCTCCCACAAATTTGGATTACCCAGCATTTTCATTACCTGCGCGTCCTTTCGGTTGGACCATGCTAAATAAAGGCGATGCCGATAAATACGCCAATATAGATAGTCTATCAGCCAAGTTTGACATAAATTTTGATAAATCACGCGAACCAAATCTTGGTTTTGAAACGATTTGGATTCAAGATAAGCAAAACCAACGCGCTGTTTTTGACAGTTTTTATAAAGATGTTATTGCCAAAAAATCATTGGTTATCCCTTATGCAAAACAAGTTCCCTTTTCTGAAGATACTAAGCGAGTAATAATAGGAGTCGGTTTTGTAGAGAATATCACGATTCCTCCCGAGTATAAATATTCGGGATCGGGAGAAATACGCTCTATCCTGTGGGAGACTATGCTAGAACATAGTATTCGTCCAGAACGCAAAAATGGTTTTTTATTACCTTATAACGAAATGTTGAATTATGCAAAAACCCATCCCGAATTCGACTTAGAATCCGTAATAGTATATGCCGATGACGAATATTTTGAAGAATTCTCTTATGCGACTGAACATCTTTCCCATGACGCAGTTATGAGCGTTTTATTAAAAATAATAAAGGCTCTTGAAATTATTAAAAAATGTGTACCAGGCAATTGGGATGAATGCATTGCTTGGACTAAAGCGCGTTGTGAAGAAGTTAGCAAGGACCGTGGACTTTATCCTGGAGCAAGTGAAGTCCTGACTGCAATGGGATTTGAAAAAAGCTATTCTATTGTCAGAGAGGTTAAATCAAACATTTCAACTGACGAACAATTTTTTAAATCATTGAAACATGCAATAGAAAAACCTGCCGATTATCTTTCACCTGAAATAGCAATATCTATTAAAAAAACGGAGCAACAAGCATTCCTTTCTATAGATGAACTACGTGAAGAATTCATCCAACTTCTTTCAAGGTTTTCATTATCTACATTGCAGGCCGAAATACTTATTAACAAAGGTTACCGCAATAAAAAATCGAAATATGTATCCGTAGATGCCATTCAGAGCCCCGACGAGTGCTTCGTCGAAAACCCTTACCTATTATATCTAAATACACGATTATTACGACCTGAATTCCGAATTTCACTCCATAATGTCGACAGAGCCGTCTTTGCGAAATCCTCTTCATCTCAATCATATTTAAGTTCGCCTAATGACGAAAAAAGAATACTTGCAATAATGGTTTACATTTTAGAGCAAAAGGCATTAATGGGTCATACTGTTTATCCACTTAATAATCTAATTTCAGACATGAACAATTTGCCGATGTCTCCGCAATTGACTGTTACTCCTGATATCATTAAGAGCATTAATTATAGAAATGAAATCATCGCAAAAACGATTTCTAATGGTCAAATTGTATTTAAGCTTTCTAGGTTAGACGAAGTGGACAATGTTATCCTCAGAGCGGTTGAAAAACGTGTAAAAACTGCCAATCGTCATACTGTTAATGAAAACTGGGAGAACATTGTCAACCAAGCTTTCATAGACACCAAATTTTCCACAGAAGAACAAAGAGCTAGAGAAGAAAAAACAGCCATATTGAAAGAATTGGCTGAGGCAAGATTATCTGTACTTATTGGAAGTGCTGGTACCGGTAAAACTACTCTATTATCATTGCTATGCAAAGCAAAACAAATATCTGATGGCGGCATTCTTCTACTTGCGCCGACAGGAAAGTCGCGCGTGCGACTAGGTCAAGCAATGAGAAAACAGAACGTAGATTTTAATGCCCAAACAGTAGCGCAATTTTTAATGGCAAATAATAGATTTGATTATGATACTATGATTTACCATTTATCAGATACCCCAGCACCAACTCTCCCCCAGACCGTAATTGTAGACGAATGCTCTATGCTAACAGAAGAAATGTTTGGAGCACTTTTACAAACATTGAGCAAAGTACATCGCATTATTTTAGTCGGCGACCCAAATCAGCTTCCACCTATCGGAGCAGGTCGACCTTTTACCGACCTCGTAAATTTCTTGCGTAAAGACATAAATAAATTTCCACGTGTCGGGAATAGTTTTGGAGAACTTACGATTCCAAGAAGGCAAAAAGACGAAAATGATAAACGATTTGACCTTTCTCTTGCCAAATGGTTTACTAACTCTGATAACACTGATTTGGACGATGAAATTTTTAATGAATTACAGAACAATCAATGTTCTTCAAATATTTCTTTCAAAAAATGGGAGTCTACAGAACAATTACAGAAACTCGTACTTGAAACAATTTCTGAAGAAACAGGAATGAGCGACATAAATGATCTTGACGGATTTGATTTTTCATTAGGCGGAAAGGTCAAAGATGTATGGATGAACTTCGGTGAAACTATCGAAAAAATAGAAGATTGGCAGATTCTTTCTCCATATCGTAACGATGTAGAGATTGGTACTAGTTATATTAATCAAATCATACATAGTCAATACAGAGATAAAAACTTACCTTCAGGAATTAAACATAAATATAAGAAAAGAAAAACAGAACACCCTCTCGGCTCCGACGGGATAATTTACGGCGATAAAGTAATTAATATCCGCAATCAAACAAAAAGCGGTTATTCATCTCAAAATTGTCTGAATTATATCGCTAACGGCGAGGTCGGTATTGTTGAAAATATAATAACAAAAAATAATCAACACCAAATTAGATTTTCATCACAGCCTGAATCAAATTATCGTTTCAGTTCTAAAAACAGCGACGATACCGAATCTGATTTAGAGCTCGCCTATGCACTAACTATTCATAAAGCGCAAGGCAGCGAATTTAAAAAAGTAATTCTAATTCTATCTGATACGTGTAAATTGATTTCTAAAGAACTGCTTTATACCGCCATAACTCGTCAGTCTGAGAAATTGATTATATTATACAATCGCGACGCATCCGATTTAAAACGGTTTTCTTCAAGTGAGTATTCTGCTACAGCTTTAAGACTCACTGATTTGTTTGAACAGCCGTCTGCTATAGAGCATAAAAATACATTATACGAAAACTGTCTTATTCATAGGACTGCAAACAAGGAATTCGTCCGTTCTAAATCAGAAGTAATCATTGCCGATGCACTACATGACAGCCATATTGATTATACCTATGAAAAGCCACTCACACTAAATGACGGTAAAACCTATTACCCTGATTTTACTATTGATGATGCTGAAAGCGGAATGATTTTTTATTGGGAACATTGTGGAATGATGGATAATAAAGTTTACAGCGACCGATGGAAAAACAAAAAGAAATTGTATGAAAATAACGGCATAATAGAGGGAATAAATCTAATTGTAACATATGATGACAAAGGAGCAATAGATTCACATGAAATCAGAAACATTATTAAAAAATTTTTTTAAAGACATTCAATTATTATATGATAAATAGTTAATTAAAGCCATAAACTAAATGTTATGGCTTTTTGTTTCTACTTCCATAATGAAAAACACACAAGTGCTAAAGTACGATAGTCTTATTTTTACCTAACATGAAAATAACCTTTTTATCTACTTTAATATTCAAACATTCTTCTATTGCCATTGCGTAAAGTTCAAGCTGCTTAGCGTATCTCTTCTTGACTTGTTCCGCGCTCTTATGAGAGAACTTGAAGTCGACAAGGATATTTTCCCCTCCGCTGCCGCCGCCTTGAACAAACAAATCCACCGTACCTTGCAAAAGCACTTTGTCGTCGCAGTCAATATTCAAAAACTCATTTGCCGGCAGATTGAGCATGAATTGTTTTTCTCTGTAATGAGGATACTTGCGAGCTTGTCCCATGACGTCGCTTTGCAGACACTCGAGAATAGACTCGGGGTCAACGAGAGCTTTTTGCTCCTCACTCAAAAATCCCTGCTCGACCATGTCGTCGATTTTGTCTATTACGTCGTCTAAAGTAAAGCAAGAGTAATCTATGCACTCCAAAACTCTGTGATACGCCACGCCTTCGTCTGCAGAATTGCGTTTGTCTAAAATCTCTTCGTCGGTAAAATCTCCGTCTTTGAACGCGTCAAGAATTTCAGCGCCGTTGTCTTTTTCATATACGGTTTGAGGATACAATGAATTGTAATAATCGTTGTTGACTGCCGTCACGGTATGCTTAACAAGCAAAGTCGTGGACGAGCGAAAATCATACTGCTTTTGAAGAGCTTTTTCAAACGCGTCGGCAGAACTGATATCCACTAATCTTCTCTTGCAGCGCTCTTGCGTATGAATTTCTTCTTCGCAAGTATCTTCAGCAGAGGCATTGTAATCGTAATACTTATCTGTAAAATTATTATCGACGATAGCCACGTCGTTGAGCCATTCCAACATACTCTTGGGATTGTCTACGTATTTCTCGCCGAAAGTCTTGCCCGACAGCCCGCCCGTAGCCGTAATATAGAGTCTGTTTCTCGCTCTCGTAACCGCAACGTAGAATAATCGCATAAACTCTTCGACAGTATCTTTGACTTTTACCTCTTTCAATAAAAGCGACGGTAGACTGTCGTCGTAAAATCTGTCTTGCTCGTTAATACTCTTGATTGCCAATCCGTACGTTTTGTCGGATAAGACTTTTGCCGAATACAAATCTCTCAAGTTGACCTGCCTGCCCGCGTCGACGATAAAGACGATTGGGTATTCCAATCCCTTACTGCTGTGTATCGTATTAGTCGCTACACACTCGCCCTCGTACCCCACTTCTCCCGCAACCTTGCCAAAGTCAGAAGTAGCGTCGACTGCCTCGACAAACTTTGAAATACTGTCATTATACGACTTGCCGCCCAAAGCTTGAATAAAACTTTCCAAGCCTGCAAGTTCTCCTATGCCGCCGTCAATCGCCGTCATATATTCTCTGTAATTAAATTGAGCAATCAACATACGAATGAGTCCGTCCACGCTAATGAATGAGGCTATACGGCGATACTTATCTAGCATTGCAAAAAACTCTTTCAAGCCATTTGCCAATTCGTCGTCTTGCTCTTTTGCGTATTTATTCACTGCCTCGTGGAAAAACTTTTCGCCGCGATACGTCATCTTTATCTTGGTCATATCTTTATAGCTGAATTTTGCAAAGACGTTGCTTGTCAAAATCTCCACAAGCGGTATGTCTTGACGGTAATTGTCGAGTATTCTTAAAAACGACGTAAAGAGACTCACGCATGTATTATTCTTTTCTTTGAGAATTTTACTGCCGTCGACGGGAATACCTGCCAACTTTAACTCGTTTATAATACCCTCTACGTTACCGCTACGCTTAGCGCACAGCAACGCTATATCGGAATACTTAACCGTCCTATACGTCATACCGCCGTCTGGCGAAGACACTTGTATTTGCTTCTTGCCCACGAGAGACTTGATTTGCTCTGCAATATATCTGCCCTCTTGAGATGAGAAAGTAACTCCCTCTTGCGCATCCTCGCGAACGCTGTATACTCCGTCTTGAGGCATTGGTACGTCAAGGTCGGTTTTATCTTTGGGGAAATGCGCTATACGGATAGGCAAATCATCTTGTTCATCATAGTCTTTGTTACCCTGTAAAAGTCTGCTCTCTTTTTTGTAGTCGATACCCCCCATATCCTCAGTCATCACGACGTCAAAGACAGCGTTGACAAAATCTATAACTTCCTTGCAAGACCTGTAGTTGCTGTTGAGAGAATACGACCTGCCTAGTTGGGGTCTTTTCTTATACTGCCTGTATTTATCCAAAAATATCTTGGGATCAGTCATTCTGAATTGATAGATACTCTGTTTTACGTCGCCCACCATAAACAAGTTTTTGCCGTTGGAAAGCCTCGTCAAGATATACTCCTGCACCGCGTTGACGTCTTGATATTCGTCTACGCAGATATAGTCATAGCTTCCCGAAAGTTCGCTTGCAATAGCGTCGTTTTGCATCGCCTTGACGGCGTAATATTCAAGGTCGGCAAAGTCCATTCTGTTGTCCTTGCGTTTTAATGCGGAATACTCGCCGTATACTCTTTTCAAAATATCGGCAAGTATATGCAAGTAGAGTTTATTTTTGTCGATACTTTCCTGTATTTGACAGTACGGCGCGCCAAAGCATTTTTTGAAATCGTTTAGCATACTCTTGAAAGCGTCGTTGTAGGCTTTGTACTCCGCGCCTACCTGTCTGTCAAAATCGTCCTTTTTAGTCGATGGAATACGGGCAATTTCGGGAGCAAATCTCACTACCTCGGCAAACTCTCCCAGATTTTCCGTGGCAATAGCCTTAGTCAAAAACTCAAGCGTGACGCGTATATGGTCTTGCCTTTTTGGCATATCCCAATTGCAAAAATCTCTCGACATCTGCTCGCCCTTGTTTTGGAAATCAATACACTTTGCGTGCGCCTGGGCAAGATACTGTTTTGCAAGCCTGCTATTCTTGAAATCGCCATCATAGCAATTAAAAGCAATATCTTCAAGATATCCCTCTCTGTCAAGTTGAGCTTCCAAGAAAGAATATAAA
>CAMWQA010000046.1 GCA_947176265.1 uncultured Clostridia bacterium
ATTAATTTGCCAAAATATTGACATAGATATTGCAAAATACTATAATAAGGGTATGACAATTGATATGCGTATCAGTTGAAAGGAGAAGAAAATGACTGTTACCGTAAAGAATGCGCTGGTATACAGCGAGGGTAAGTTTATAGACGCCAACGTCGTAATACAAGACGGCCTCATAGTTTCCGTAGGAAAGGAAATAAAAGGCGAAGTAATAGACGCAAACGGCAAGAGATGCGTTGCCGGTTATATAGATATACATACTCACGGCGGTTGGGGTAAAGACTGCATGGAAGCAAGCGTAGAAGCCATAGATACGATAAGCCGTTATCATCTTTATACGGGTTCTACGTCTTTCGTACCTACGACTATGACGGCGACTCCCGAGGATATCGACAAAGCCGTCGACAATATCAGAAAGTACGGTAATAAATATTCGAGGATATTGGGAGTTCATCTGGAAGGACCGTATCTTGCGCAAAAGAGCGCGGGCGCGCATCCGCCTAAATTGCTAATCCCGCCAAGTAAGGATTCTTCATTCGTGTGGAACAACGCGGATATAGTCAAGAGAGTTACATTAGCTCCCAATCTTGACGGAGCGAAGGAATTCTGCAAAGAGGCGAAGAATAAAGGCATACAGGTGTCTATGGGACACGACGACAGCATAGACGACGAGATATACTCTTGCGTGGAGGGCGGCGCAAACAGCGTAACGCACATGTACAATTGCACGTCGCGTCCGTCAAGGCGCGTCACGCCCAAAAAGCACTTGGGATTGACTGAAGTGGGGCTAATCGACGAGAGGATAGTCGCCGAAGTCATAGCAGACGACAGACACGTGCCCAACGCTTTGTTCAAGATGATATACAAACTCAAAGGAGCAAAGGGAATATGTCTTGTATCCGATTCGTTGAGCGTGTCGGGTATGCCCGAGGGCGATTATTATTTGGGCAGCGGATCAAGCGCGCAAAAGATAAGGATCGACGACGGAGTAGCCATATTGCCCGACCTCAACACCTACGCAGGATCGGTAACTCCCGTAGGCAAAATGGTAATCAATCTATTTTCTAACGGCATACCGCTAGAAGATTGCATAGATATGTGTACCAAGACTCCGGCAAGGCTGATGGGC
The DNA here is from genome assembly GCA_947176265.1 of uncultured Clostridia bacterium. Taxonomy (GTDB): domain Bacteria; phylum Bacillota; class Clostridia; order Christensenellales; family UBA3700; genus RACS-045. The sequence goes on from CAMWQA010000046.1 coordinate 1,127, forward strand.
AGAGACGATATAGGCGATATTGCAGTAGGTAAGAGAGGCGACGTCAACATTTTGAACGACGATTTATCTATATTCGCGACTTTGCTCGGCGGAGAATTGGTTGACAGAGAGGCTTTGAAAATCAACGAATAGCGGTCAGAGGTAGCAAATGTCGAAAGAAGAGAGAAGAATACACAACAAAGAAGTTCGCGAAGAGAACAGGCAGGAGAAAAAGAAGGCGAAGAAAATCAAGATAAGCACTTCAAAACTTGCCAAACTCGTATTTGACATAGACGACAACGTCAAGAGCTTCGTAACCAACAATTACAAGAGCAGTAATAAAATTCACGAAATCAACGACGTGGTATATTATCCCGCCGAGGCTGATATATGCAACCTCGATTTGTTCAAACCCGAGCTTGTAGCCGACGTCAAGCTACCCGTAATAGTCAACGTGCACGGCGGAGGCTGGGTCACGGGCGACAAGAGGTGGAGAGTTGCGCAAGGCAAGATCTTTGCCGATATGGGCACTTGCGTAATCAATCTCAATTACGGCTTAAGTCCCAAATACAGATTTCATCAATCGTTGAGACATATATTTTTGGCGCTTCGTTGGGTAGAAAACAACGCTGAAGAATACAAGCTTGATCTTGATAACGTATTCGTTATGGGGGATTCCGCAGGCGGTCAGATTGCCTGCCAGGTATGCGCCGTACTTCACAATAAAGAATTTCTTGCAAGATTGGGAGTCGAACCCATAGGCTTCCGTATAAAAGGCGCGTTGCTAAATTGCGGAGCGTATGATTTTGACGAGCTTTACAAAAATCCGATGGCTACGGATATAATCAAGGATATGATAGGCAACGAGTTGGACCATCTCGACGAATACGAATACAAAGATATGCTCTATACGATACCGTGGATTGACGGGGATTTTCCGCAAAGGGTATTTATAGCATACGGCAAAAACGACGTATTCGTAGGCAAACACCATTTAGCTTTGATCAAAAGGCTAGACGAACTCGGCAAGACGTGCGTTACTTATTGCGGTACGTTCCCGGGAGTACACTGTTTCCATTTGTTCTACAAGACGACGGAGTCGCAGGCAATGTACGCAGAGGCAAAGAAATATCTTATGCAGACCGTGCGGGGAGCAGAAGACAGCTCTATAGTATAGAGTTTATTTAAGAAAATACTAATTATATTTGATTTAAACTCGCCGAACAATTATTTCATCGTAATGTCCACTACAACTTTTAATTGCATATTGTCAAGGAAGTCGGATTTTTCATAAAAATCTTTGCCTTGAGCGTATGCGCGCTGACCTAAATAGAATACGTCAAGTCCTTGCTCCTGGCAGGCTTTAAAACATTCTTCGACGTATGACTTTACGTTTTTTTGCAATTCTTCCACGCTTCTTTTTTCGTCGATTTTTTCAGGCACGTAAGCTCTGTCGTTGAGTTGAGCTTTTATCTTGACGTTTGCCTCGTCCGATTGGACTTTTATATCCGCGCTTGACTTGACGATATCCACGCGTCCCATCGTATTGTCAAAGTCATAAGACAACTCTCCGCCTTTGAGTTTGTTGAGCGTAAGGCTCAATCCTTTGGTTGCGTTTTCAGAGAGTATGGCGTACTTATATCCGTTGGTCACAAGACTTTCCTTGACGTTGACGTAAGTCGTATCTCCGCTTTTCTCCACGCTGACGCAGGGGAGATATACGCAATTACCTATATGGTATCTGTTCTTGATATAATCTTTTATTGTGATAGGTATCACGCCCAAATCCGTTACGATACCGCGCAGCATATTGCCGATATAATAGCCTCCGCCTTGACCGTTGGAGAGTTTTGCAGACAGCGCTTCCAACGGCGAATCCTTGCTTGCCACAATCATGGTATTATTGCACAACTCTTCGTTTTCGATGAAAAATCTCATTGCCTTATCGTTGTCTTTAGTCAGCAAGTCTTTTCCAAGGATAACCACCAAAGTGTGACACAGCGACACAGTTCCGCCGGTATCGTGAGACAGTTTTTCAAAGATTTCCGTCAAGTTAGCGCCGGTGGTAGAATAGGTAATAAACTCCTGTTTATCTTTTATATCCGTCCTCAACAATTGGATACCCACTTCGTATTCGTCGTCTTTTAGGTCGACGGACATGGCAAGCACCATTGATCTTGCGCTTACGTTCTTTTGTTCTTCCATGAGAGAGAATACCACGAGCACGACTATGATAATAGCAATTACCAACCATTTTTTATCGACTATTTTAGGTTTTTTCATATCTCTCCTTGCAATCCGTCAGCCGGGTTTACGCTTGTATTTTCAGCGCTTTCAGACGGCGTATTTTGTTGTTTCTGTTTCTTGCTTTGGCACACGCGCATTGCGATATACGCAGTTGCCGTCACTGCAAATTCCATAAAGAATGCGAGGTATCTCAACCAGCTTGTCGCAAGTACGTAATTCGCCTTTAGGTTGCCTATGCCGAAAACTATTATGCAATATACTATCACTCCGCATATCAAAGACACGAGAGCTTTATCTCCGAAGAAAAATTTAGCGCACTGTATCATAGCAAAAAGCAACAGAGAAAACTTGACGACGTACATTATCAGCCAGCTCAACACCGTGGGCAAATCCGCAGAGCCTATCATAAAGAATATCTTGTTGAGAGACGCCACGTTGAGGAAAGCGTTGCCAATCAATTCTCCCGCATTGCCGAAAGTACAGATAAATATCAGCATCAATCCCACAGTAAACAAGAATGCGCACAGTATCGTCAGCGCCGTCCATATCGCAAGTCTTTTTTTACCTCGGTTTTTTGACGGAGTGACGGTCACGAAAAGCAATGGGGTAAAGTCTCCAAACCACATTAGGTACTTATCTCCCGCGATAGCCAAATCTCCCGAGATTTTGAAAGGCATAAGGTATAACGGGTCGAGTTTTATATTGGAAAAAATCAAGAAAAATGCAGTAGCGAATGCCACGATCCAAAAGAATATTTGCGCTGACCTTGCCAAGACCTTTCCGCCTTTTTGCGCGATATAAATGCAAGCCAAAACCAACGCGAGCGTAACGAAAGCCCAACTTACGTTGGCGTACAGAGAAGTGGCGATATAAGCCACGCCTTCGCTGCCGCGCACGGTACATTTTATCACTGACGAAACGAATACGACGATCGCCAACACGGCTTTGAGCCACTTGGGTATATCTTGTTCGAGAATAGATCCGTTTTTAGCGATACCGTACACTACGGTTAGCATCATTATCTCGATTGCAATCATAAAAGCCATTACCATATAGCTGTTGTTCGACGCGCTTGCGACGAGATATTGCGGAAGCATAACAATCTTGAAAGTGACTATGGATATAAAAGCCAACAGTAAAAATTGCTCTTCGTAAATTTTGTGTTTTTGAATAGTTTCCATAAGTCACCTATTGATTTGAATCGTTGTTTTGCTCTCCGTCGTTTTCTGCAATCTGCGTGCGTTGACGTGTACGGTTGTCGGTGGGAACGGAGTAGGGGCGTTCGCCCAATTCCTGCAATTGCGCTTTGATAGGTCCGTCCTGCCAATCGTGTATAAGCGACGGCGCAAATGGCGACATATACGACACGCCGTAGCTATTGATAGAGCACAGATACGCCACCAATCCCGCCATACCCAGCAGTATGCCCGCAAGACCCAGCACGCCGCCTATCGCTACGAAAGCCACTCTCAAAATACTTGACGAGTTGATTTCGTCGGGCACGCAATATACGCCGACCGTGGATATAGCTACTATTATTACCGCAGATATGGAGAACAGTCCTGCGGATACTGCCGCTTCGCCGAGTATGATTGCGCCCACTACGGACAGAGCCATACTGACGTATCTCGGCATACGAATAGACGTCTCGTTGAGAATCTCGAATATCACGAGTACCAACAGCATTTCCAGCGTAGGCGACAGGGGTATATTGGTAATCTGTCCCAGCACCGACACGAGATATTTGACGGGGAATAATTGATATTGATGTTCCTGCAAAGCTACGTAAATTCCCGGCATAAGAATGGAGAAAATCAATGCGAATAGTCTTATTATACGCACTGAAGTTGCGCGGTAACTTTTGATATAATAATCCTCGCTCATTTGGAAGTTTTCGTACATTAAGAATGGCAGAGTGAGCACCGAAGGCGAACCGTCAACCAATATGGCAACTCTTCCTTCCAGCATCTTTGCCGTCACGGTATCGGGCTTTTCGCTTGAGCCTACGTGCGAAAACAGCGAGAATTTGTTTTCCTCAAGATATCTTGCAATATACGACGATTCTATTACGCCGTCGATAGTAATTCCCTCGATTTGCGTTTTAATTCTTTCGACGATTTGAGGGTCGGCGACGCCGTCGATAAATCCGACCGCAACCTTAGTCTGCGTGTATTTACCTACGCTCATCAATTCAAAAGTCAGCTTAGGAGTTGCAAGCCGTCTGCGTATCAAAAACATATTCGTCTTCAAGTCTTCGATAAATCCTTCGCGCGGTCCTCTCAATACGGTGGATACCGGCGGTTCTGCGACTGCGCGCACCTGATATTTCTTTTCGCTGTATTTGTAATAACTCTCTGCGCCGTCGGCAAGGAGTATAATTTCTCCTGCGGAAATTTCCTCGATGGCTTTTGCAAAATCCGTCAATTCTTCAATCGGCGTAGTCATCTGCGTATTTTGATTGAGCAAGTCCATTGTCACTTGCATATCGCCTTGCAGATCTTTGAGCGGGGAGAGTATATTGTCTTCAAAAAGCAGCGTATCTATATATCCGTCGATATAAAAGAAACAAGCGCTTTTTCCGCAAATCGTCAACTCGATTTTCCTCAAGTCGCACGTTCCGCAGAATTCGGTAGTGATTTTGTTGAATTCGTCTTGGTAGTTTAGCATATCTAATTTATTGCTTTTTTTACAAATTTTATACATACAAACTACGACCGCGTATAGCGCCGCTCTTATTGTCCTAACAACTGGATGCCCTCGGGGTCACGTACGGCAAGTACGCTCGCCACTCGGTTACCGTTGCACGGCCAAAAATCACAGCCCCCTCCGCGGCCGAGGCAAGCATTTTCCCAAAAGGTTTTGTCATTTCGACCGCAGTGGAGAAATCTCTTCCAATAACTAAAAAATGCGTATCGGTTAGATACGCATTTTCAATATAAATGTAGTATTACAATTATTATTTATCGAACGTTCTTGCGATATAGTTTGCAAGATTGGTAGGATTCCAGAAGATCACGCCCTTGTCCATCTTGTCACGCAGCGCGGAGTGTTTTTTCTCTATATCGCACAGCGAACGCATTGAGATTTTTTCCTTGACGCTTTCCAAGGTTTCGCCCTTTGGCAATTCAAAGGTAACCGTCTTGGTTTGCTTTGGCAACATATCGAAATAATTGTCGGAGAGCATAGTAGCGTAACCCTTGAGTCTTATCTCGACGAAACGCGCGTAATCCGTCGACGTTATATCCATTTTTACTACGTTGTCTTGGATAGAGAAACCGCAAGTCAATTTAGTCTTTGGCAGTTTGACTTTGTTTTCGTTGGTAAGAGGCAAAGTCTCCTGACAAATTATATTGCCGTCTTCGTCGTACGCAACCGCGTATACGTAGCAGGTCTTTGCCTTGCGTTTTTTGAGTATGGGCATCAAGTCGATTTTTGCCGCTTGCCCCACTTTGTCGGCCTCCATCTCCACGGTGTTGACGAGAGAGTGCAGGGTTTCGCCGTCGTAAGCCATTACGCCGCATTTTATCTTTAATTTAATATCTTTATTGCAGTCGTTGACGAGTAATAAGTTCATTGTGAAGTCGTCTTGTTTTTGGAATACCAATATGACGTTTTGGTTAAACCTCTTTGCGCAGTACTGCAAGGCTTTCATATTGCCGTAATAATCCATGCCCGACCAAGAATTTACGCCCCAACAGTCGTTGTATTGCCAATACAGCGCGCCGTGACAGCGAGGATTTATTCGCCAACCCTCGGTAGCGTTCTTAATGCAAAGCGCTTGCGTAAGTTGCGACAGATATACCGTATCTTCGAAATGCTTTGGAGTCCAGAATTTCGACAGCATATAGTATTTGATTTTGCCGTTGCCGCCGATGCATTTTTGGTGCGCTTTTGCCAATGCGCAATGCACGCTTGTGTATTCGTGTCCGTCTGCAAACTCTTCGATTGCGTTGAGCGAGGGGAGAGATTCAATGCCGAATTCACTGCAAAATCTCGTTGGCATACCCTTGTAATATTCGAGTTTTCTCAATCCGTGCCATACGTGCCATAAATGCGTGTCGCCCTTGTCGCAGCTGTTAATATTTTTCATATACTCGCCGCTTGAGGGAGTGCAAGCCCAATAGGGGGTGTTGTCATCGAGCGGAGCAAGGTATTCGGGGAGCGTTTTGTAGAAAAAATCTCCGCAATACTTAATTACTTCCTGGCGGTTCAGCCAACCCATAGACATTGATTCAATCTCGTTGTTGCCCGCCCACAGACACAGACAAGCGTGGTTTTTGAGCCTCAACACATTGTCTTCGACTTCGGCAAGTACCTCTTCGAGGAATTCTTTGTCGTTGAAAGGATAAGGCTGGCAGGCAAAGTTGAAATCCTGCCATATAAGTAATCCCAGTTCGTCGCACATATTGTAGAATCTGTCGCTTTCGTAATATCCGCCGCCCCAAACTCTTATCATATTCATATTGCACGCCTTTGCCTTATAGAGCAAGTCGTACAGTTTTTCGTCGCTGACGTTGTTGATAAAACTGTCTGCGGGTATCCAATTTGCGCCTCTTGCAAATATCTTTCTGCCGTTGATATAAAAGCAGAAATTGCGACCGATCTCGTCGAGATTATTGTCGAGAGTAATCGTGCGTAAGCCTATCTTTTGCGACTTTTGCGCAAGCAATTTCTCTCCTTGATATACCTCGACGTCAAGGACGTAGAGCGGTTGATCGCCCATATTGTTGCACCACCAAATATGCGGATTTTCCACTTTCAGCGTTGCGGTTTCGCCGGTGGCGGAACATACTTCTTGTCCCTCAAAAGAGAGAGTATATTTGACTGTCAATCCCTCTTCTTGATTTGACAGATACGTCTTTAAATCTATATCTACGCAATTTTCGCCGTGCCTTTGCTTGATATCCAATCTCGTGATTTTGCATACGTCGTAGCATTTGATATAGCAGTCTCCCGATATACCGCAAGTGAGCATGTGCGGGCCCCAGTCCCAACTGAAATGGTAAGGGCTTTTGCGGATATGGCAAGAGCCGGCTTCGCCCATAGTGCTGTTGGGCAAACTGTTTTGCTTGTGTTTATTGGCGATATACAAGAGGGGAGAGCGGAATACGACTCGCATTGAGTTTTCGCCCTCTTTAAGCAAATCTTTGATATTCCAGGCGTAATGTCTGTTTATATTCTTGGTATTGGCTACGAGTTTTTCGTTGATATATACTTCTGCTAATGTATCCAACATACGGCAGTTGAGCTCTACGAATTGATATTCAAGAGCCCTTTTATCTATTTCAAAAGTTCTTGAATATTCCCAATCAGCGCGTCCTACCCATTGAACGAGTTCTTCATTTAGTCCAATCAATGGATTTTGAATTACGTCGTTTGCCTGCAAGTCGGTAAAGACGTCTCCCGGGACTTTTGCAGTGTACGTTTTGTCGTTGCCGACCATTTTTAAGGACCATTGTCCGTTGAGTGAAATTTCCATAAATCCTCGCTTAATGCGTATTTGTTTTATTATATCATATTATTTTACGTCAAGTCAATATTGCATTTTGTCTATCTTGCGTAAAGTCGACGTTACGTTCTGCTTACTTTATGTATAGTTGATTTTACCTTATGTATACATCGAGTTAAGTCGACGTTACATTATGTATATATACGTTGACATAAAAAGTGGATACGGTTTCGTATCCACTCTTATTAAATATACTTTTTGTAACCCTCTCCGTATTGCAACGCTCTCGAAACTCTTGACAGCGTAGCGGAGGATATGTTGGTCTGCTCGATGACTTGATTATACGTCATGCCTTGCTTGAGAAGAATGGCGGATTCCACGCGTTGCGCCATTTGCTCTATTTCCTTGTTGGTGCACAGGTCTTGGAAAAACAGTCTGCATTCCTCTGGAGTGGAGAGCTTTGAGATTGCCAAATATAGTTTTGCTATCATTTCATTCATATGGTCAGCTTTCATATCAATCCTCGTCTATAGATTTTTCGCTTTCTTGCAAAAATGCTTTCGTCTTTGGGCTTTGCGGATTGCCAAAGACTTCTTCTGGCGCGCCTTGTTCTTCTATTATGCCGTCAGCCATAAAGATGACTTTGTCAGCTACCTTTCTTGCAAATTCCATTTCGTGCGTGACGACTATCATAGTGTGTCCGTCTTTTTTGAGGTCCTTGATTACCTTTAATACTTCTCTCGTCAATTCGGGGTCAAGCGCGCTGGTAGGTTCGTCAAAGCACAGTATCTCGGGTTGCAATATCAAAGCTCTTGCAATTGCCACACGCTGTTGTTGACCGCCGGAGAGTTCGCAAGGGTAGGCTTTGAGTTTTTCGCCAAGTCCCACTCTTTGAAGCAAACTTATCGCTCTTTTTTCGATATCTTTGAAGGCCTGTTTTCTTGCAGTTCTTACAGATGACGAAAAATACTTCTCGAATGGATTGAGCCCCTTGTCATATTTAAGCCTTGCCGCAAGCGTAAGGTTTTTCAACACGTTGTAGTGGGGGAATAGGTTGAAAGATTGGAATACCATTCCAAATTTCAGCCTTTGCTGGGCAATTTGCTTTTTCTTGTCTTTACTTATTTTGACTGGCTTTACCTTGGCTTTTGCCTTTTTGTCGGTTGTATCTTTATCGCCCGAGTTTATCATATCCGCGCCGCTTTCTTTGGAGTTGTCAAGATTTTCTGCTCCTATATCGGCTTTTGCAATATCGGCGGTGGAGTCGCTTGACTCGTCTTGATTTGCGCTTTGCAAATTCTCGTTTACTTTATCGAGGTTATCTACGGAGAAGATATTTTCTCCGCCAAGGTATATCTCCGCTTTGTCGGGTATCTCCAAGAAGTTGATGCAACGCAGCAGCGTAGTTTTACCGCTACCCGACGAGCCTATTATGGCAAGTACTTGACCTTCGTCAAGCTCTAGGTCTATGCCTTTAAGAACTCTGTTGGCGCCAAAGTTTTTGTATACGTTTTTTACTTCAAAAAATGACATATCTCACCTCACGCCTTATAATAATTCATTTTCTTTTCAAGCCACTTGAAGAATAGCGTCAACACGCCTACCATCGCAAGATAGAACACGCCGGTGTAGAACAACGGCCAAATTATCGCCTTTGTTGATACGATACTTTTTGCCGTAAAGATTATCTCGGAAATTGCTATTATGTTGGCAAGGGAAGTGTCTTTGACAAGAGTGATTACTTCGTTGCTCATCGCAGGAGTAATTTTCTTTGCCACTTGAGGGAATACGATTAAAGTATTGATTTGCGTGCGGTTCATACCCAGCACTTGTCCCGCTTCGTACTGACCTTTTGGCATGGCGAGTATTCCGCCTCTGTAGATCTCCGAAAAGTATACGGCGTAGTTTATGGAAAAGGCAATTATAGCCGCCAAAAATCTTTCCTTGATCGGAGTGCCGAATAGCAATCCGGGAGCGTAAAATACCACCATAATTTGCAACATTAGCGGAGTGCCTCGAATTATCCATACGAATACTTGAGAGACGTATTTGAGCGGTTTGAATTTAGACATTGAGCAAGCGCAGATTACCATACCCAAAGGTATGGCAATCAAAAGCGTAAGGAAAAAAATCCCTAATGTAAACTTACTTGCGTCAAGCAGTTTTAGCGTTACGTTTGCAAAACTCATTACTATGCCTCGTAAGCGATAGGCGCGTAGAGAGTATATCCTACGACAAAGTTGCCTTTCTCTTTGATATAATTCCAACCTTCCTTTTCTTCGTCAGTCAAGGTGTCCCACTTGCTCTCGTAAGATACGTCGCAAAGTTCGCTTGCCAATCCGTACTTCTCGGCAAGTTTTTTGAGTTCGCCGTTCTTTTGCAATTTTGCAAGAGAAGTGTTGATTTTGTCAATTGTTCCCACGTCAGACTTTCTTGCTGCGATGCCGTATTGCTCTACGGTAAATACAAGGTCTGGTATTACCATAAGGTCGGAGAAAGAAGTGTCTGCGTTGCAGTAGAAGTTGCCGAGTACCGAGTCAACCAAAGCTATATCGCTCGTGCTGGACTTTACTTCTACTAAAGCGTCCATTTGAGCTCCGACTCCTGCTACTTTGGTAAATCCGTTGTCTTTTGCCACGTCTTGACCTGCGCTGCCTTCTTCATAAGCGAACTTAGCGTTTTTGATATTGTCAATATTCGTGTACTTGTCCTTATCTTTCTTTCTGATTATTGCAATTTGCTTATTGTTCATATATGGGGTGCTTATGCAAAATTGCTCCAATCTTCCGTCGTCGATTGTCAAGCCGTTCCAAATCAAGTCGATATTTTTACTGCTCAATTCGGTTTCCTTTGCGCTCCAAGAAATAAGTTGGAATTTAACTTCGACGCCAAGGTCTTTCGCCACAAGTTTTGCAAGCTCGATATCAAAGCCTACGAGTTGTTCGGTCTTGCAACCTGCGAATGCAAATACGCTAGTCAACGTGATTACACACAGAAGTAGCGCAACGATAATTTTCTTTTTCATTTTTTATTCTCCTTTCGCCCCTTTACTTTAGGGGAGTAAAGTCATTATACTTTATCTCGCTAAAGTTGTAAAGTGTTTTTAACGTATATTTTTTAGACAAATTATTTCATATATCAAATTACAGTAAATACTGCAAAAATAAATTGTTTTATTATATTGATTATGATAACATTAAAAATAATAAGTCTTTTTATAAAGATTCTAAAGGACGGCGCAAATGAGCGAAATATTGGAATTTGCAAATAGAGAAGAATTTAGATTGTGGCTTAACGCCAACTGCTTCTCAAGCGACGGCGTTTGGCTTTTGTTTGGAAAAGCCGGCGGACGTAAGACAATTACAGCGCAAGAGGCGCTGGAGGAAGCGTTGTGCTTTGGGTGGATTGACGGACTTATGCAAAGCATTGACGATAAGTATTACAAAAAGTATTTTGCTATGCGCAGAGAGAATAGTAAGTGGTCGGACAAAAACAAAAAGCTAGTTAAAAGCCTTGAAGAAAGAGGACTTATGACTGACTTTGGCAGAAAGAAAATAGACGAGGCGAAAAAGAACGGACAGTGGAACGCGCAAAATTCAACGGTTGTAACGCAAGAACAAATCGCCTGCCTTGAGGCTGTCATTGAAAAGTACGAGCCTGCGTACACGAACTTTAAAGCCATGCCGCCGTCGGTACAGAAGACGTATACGAGAGCTTTTCTCGACGCAAAGACCGAAGCGGGAAGGGAAAAGCGAATCGCTTGGATTGTCGATAGATTAAATAAAAACCTTAGACCTATGTAATAATAACTGTTTATATAAACGCAATTTAATAAACGTAGCCCGCCGTACTTATAAATACGGCGGGCTGTTTTATGCAAGAAATATTTTACGCTTCTTTGATATTTACAACGCCTTGCTTTGCTTGGCAAACAGGGCAGGTGTCGAACGCTTGTTTTGACGTAGATTCATATCCGCATTCGGGGCACTTCCATACCACGGCGGTATCGCTCTTATAAAGTTTGCCGGATTTGAACATCTTATAGAGTCGCGTAAATTCATTTTTATGAGTCTCTTCGATTTTGATGAGATTGGTAAAGAGAATGGCAATATCGGTAAAGCCTTCCGCTTTTGCCGTCTTGGCAAATTCGGGGTAGAGCTTATCTGCTTCCACGCCCTCGTCTTCGGCTGCGAGTCGCAAGTTTTCCATAAGATCCCATTTTTCTCTAAATGGATAACCGGCGCAAATCTCGATATTGTCGATAGTGCCTTCGTCCGCGCTTTGGATAAAGCTGTAAATCATTCTCGAGTGCGTAAACTCTTGGAATGCAATTTTGTCGATGATAGCGGCGAGCGCTTTGTATCCTTGCTCTCTTGCGCCGTATTCGATGAATTCGTATCTTGTTCTTGCCTGACATTCGCCGGCAAAAGCTCTTGCTAGATTTTTGTAAGTTTGACTGTCTTTTAATTTCATTTTTAATACCTCCGCAAAGAAGTATTGCCAATGAAATTTAAGTTATACAAAAAAATAAAACGACGGCTCTAATTAACCGTCGTTTCGTCTTGATATTTAACATTTTGCTACATAAGATTTTCTATGATATAAAGTTTGCGTTCGTCCTCTTCATAAGCCATATAAAGAGAATCATTGGTATGTTCCTTAGAGATTTTGCGCCAAATACAACTCACTTTTGGCATGACAACTTTGCTCTCGTCGTATTTTTTCTTTACACTTTTCGCGTCGTTGGGCAATCTATCTAGGCATTTTTGGAATTCTTCAAAGTATCTATTGCTATCGTCTTGCGTAAAATCCTCAAGAAATTCATCGGGACGACTATTAAAAGAGAATATCGAATACGAAGTGCCGTCGCTGGGAAACCCAATTGCGCTTACGTGGAACTCTGTCTTTACGTCGTCGGGGAATTTCAAATTCCAATGCGATTCATATAAGGTCCAGGCGTCTTTTGCGCAGCCGCTAAAAAATGTAACAATACAGCAAAGTATTAAGAACGAAGTTGTCAGTATTGATATGTGGTTATAAATTTTTTTCATATTAACTCTCCGCTACAATAGTTATTGTCATAGTGTTGTTCTTAAACGCATTAACGTTTAATATCTTAATGCTCAAGATTTACAATATAAAATCTTATGTCAACGAACTTAGAAATTTTTTTAAAATAAATATTATTGATACAACAAATTTGTCTTCGAATAATATATACT
>CAMWQA010000047.1 GCA_947176265.1 uncultured Clostridia bacterium
ATTGTGTTGTTATTTAATTCTACCTATGATATACTGATTAAAGAAAAAATTTAGGAGTTCCTTACATATTATGGAAGACAACCAATACCCTCACGGGCAAAAAATGTATGACCTTATAAAAGAAGTCATTGACGTTACGGGACCTAGACTTCCCGGCAGCGAAGAAGAAAAACAAGGCGCAAAGATAATCGCCGACCAAATCGAGAGAGAACTCGGCGCGAAGGCAATTACCGAACAGTTCAAGACTCCAAGACACGCTTGCATAAGCGCAATCCCTTGGTTGGGTTGGGGCGCATTCATAGCGTTTTGCGCGTTCTACCTTTCGCCAATCGCGTCTTTGGTAATTTCAGCGCTTTTGCTATTATTTGCTTTGACGCATATCTTTTACTACAGTCACTTGCTTGATCCGCTCTTCCCAAAAGACGATTCGCAAAACGTGTACGCAGTAATTCCTCCCAAGTCGGGAAATGCAAAATACAATATTATCTTATCCGCGCATATGGACAGCAGTTGGTGTTGGTTGCACTCATATAAGAATCCAAACACTATGATGATCAAGACCGGTCTTGGCGTAATCAGCGTAATAATATTGATGATAGTATCTCTCGTGACGATTGTCCTCGAAGCAGGCACGAGCCTCTCCTTTGTGGGATTGAGCGTTGCGTTCAACAACGTATCTAGCAACTCTCACGGCGCAAAAGACGTTGCAACCATAGTTATGTACTGTCTGCCGGTCCTCTGTCTCCCAGGCTTTTACTTCTTGACGCAATATCTCTCTTACGACAAGAAAGTCGCAGCGCCTGGCGCAATGGATAATCTTTCGGGCGTAGCAACTTCAATAGAAGTAATTAAGCACTTCCAAGACAGCGAAGAAGAGATAGCAAAAGACGCCAAGTTTATCGTACTCGGCACGGGCGCGGAAGAAAGCGGACTTATCGGCGCAATGGCATTCGCAAAGGCGCACAAGGACGATAAGGAACTTGTCAACGAGCATACCTATGCTCTCAATCTCGACTCATTCAGAGATATGGACCACTTCAACGTCGTAAAGAAAGACACGTTACAATTCGTACCTTTTGATAAAGAACTTATGGAATTGTCAAAACAAGCCATCGACAACTGCGGAGTCGAGTCTCATATAATTGAAAATCCCGTAGGCGGAAGCGACTCTACGGCTTTTGCAAAAGCAGGTATCAAGACTATCACGCTCAACGCGCAAGACCCTCGCCCGACGGATTATTACCACACTACCAACGACGGTATGGATAACCTCAAAATCGATACTCTCGAAAAGGGATTTGAAGTGGTAAAAGAACTCGTCAGACTTATCGACGAAAAGTACAAAGATACTCAAAGCAAAAACTAAAAGATAAAAACCTTAACGTAAAAACAAAAAGCCCGAATTACTTCGGGCTTTTATTTTTAGATTGTTTACTTACTTTCTTTTGCTCATAGCTTTTTGCTCTTTAAGAAAATCTTCATATCTTTCGATTTGATCCTCTCTAAGGTCAATCATATCTTTTGCAGTCTTAAATGCCTGAGCGTCTGCAACAACGAGTTCCGTCTCCTTGACTTTTATCTTCGAGCCGTCGCTGGTTGCGTTGCGACGAATATCTTTCATATACTCGTCTTCCATTTTGTAAAGCGCAACGACAGTGTCTTTTTTGATTGTCAGTTTCAAAAGCGGATTTGCCGTATTGTGCCCGAATACCGTGAAGTACGTCGATTTCTTCTCTTTGCATTTATCCTTTGACATAGCGTACTGCCTTAATCCGTCAAAATATTTTTGTTGCTGTTTGGACAGTTTTGCGTACGCTTCGTCTAGCGTCAGTTTTGGCGCGATTTCTTTTTTGGGCTTTTGAGTCTCTACTTTCGCTACTCCCACTTTAATTTCTTTCTCCGCCGACTTTTCGACTATCTTCTCCACTTCGATAGGAACTTCTACTCTCACTTCTTTTTCAATAATTTTCTCAACTGGTACTTCGACGATTTTTTCCACGATCTTTTCAATGGGGACTTCTTTCTCGACCACTTGAATTGCCGACAGTTGAGCAAGTCTTTCCATGATTATCTTTTGACCTTCGATAAGGTTCTTGATAGTTTCGTCATTAGCGTTGGCAACGGCTACTTCGCGCGCAATAACTTTTTCAACAGGTTGTTGAGACGCTATTTTTTGCGTCAATTCCCTTATCGCTTCTTGACTTCTTGCGTTTTCGTCCAACAACTTTTGCACAAGCTCGTCGTTGTTAGACGGCGCAACCGTAGCGGCTACCATCGCGTTTGAACTTATTTGTTCTTGCAACTTTGCAATAGTATCGTTGAGTTTTTGGATAGTCTCGTCGTTGCCGGATGTGACTTGCGGAATTTGCTGTACGCTATGCGACATAGTGTCCTCAATCATATTGCGGATTGCTCCCATATCTATAGCTGCGCTTTGTACCCCTTGTCCGCCGCCGTTGTTGCCAAGCATTCCCATAAGCATCATCTGCATTTGGTCGGCGCGTTGTTTGTTCTCTATCTCAGCTTTGTTTGCGTTGTACTCGTCTCTTGCATTTTCAAGCTCGCGTTCTGCCTTGTTGTATCCGCTCTTCTCTATCAACATAAATACAAAGCTCAATACTCCAAGTCCCATAAGTACGCAAGCTATCGCAGTCCACGCCGTCATTGACAAGCCGAACAAGCCTACCATTCCCGCATAGTACGACGAATTATATTTATTCTTTATCGTATTTTTAATTTGCTTTTTCTTACTTGCGTAACTAATACCCTTTGTAGTAAATAATATTATCAATATAATACTAATTACGCTTGCAATGATTTGCCACCATTCTTTGAGTATTTCTCCCGCTTTGCCAAAGTCTACGACTCCCCCTACGGTGTTGTTTTGGTTTTGTTTTGACGGATCGTACGTAACTTCTTCGACGATTTGTTTGTTAGAGTCGATAATATCGTAATTGCCATTGTCAATCTTGGCGATTACTTTTGCGTACTCCATACCGTCGGCAATTTCTGCCAAAGAAAGTTCAACTCCGTCTGCGTCAAGATACGTATACTTAAACTCTATGTCACTGTGTCCTCTCACTGTCAACATAGGCAAGCCGTTAGCGTCGGTAGCCCATACCAAAGTATTTTGCGATACAGTTGCCTTGTCAATCTTTACGGTATACGTATAGCTGTCTTTGCTTCCATCTTCCCATACGTAAGTATCTCCGTCAAGACTAATAGTCACGGTATATTCTCTCGCGTCCGTCATTTCGTCTACGTCAAACTTGACTCCCTTATCCGCAGGCTTCTTCAAAAACTCTTCAACTGTGTGAGTATTGCCGTCGTAAGTAACTTTCTTTTCGTCGTCAAACAAAGGCTTGGACACCTTTAAAGGTCCTGATCCTGGTCTTACTACTGACAAACTGTTTTTGCCGAATATGAGTATGTCGTCTTCGTAGCCGTCCTTAGCGCAAAGTTCTTTGATATACGCTACGCCCGGTTGCATTGTTGCAATGGTAACTTCTTTGCCGTCGCTGTCCTTATACTTATACTCTACAAAAGGTTTTACCCAACTGTCCAAATCTACTTCGGCGTTGGTATTGCTTCCTTGCCATTCCTTGACTTCTATCTCGTATTTCTTGACTTGAATATTATATTCAAAGTCCGGCCACTCAATCCAAGTAACGTTGGTCTTTGAAGAAGTCGTCTCAATTATCTCAAACTTGACTGCATAATCTCCCGCCTTGATTGCCTTGTATTGTTTGTCAGTCAAGTGGTCGTATTCAGCCCCGCTTATACCTGCGTAATCAGCTCCGTCTTTGCTAATAGAAATCTTAATATACTGTTGCCAATCTGCGTCGGTAATTCCAAACATTTGCGCAAAGTCGTGTACTTCGCCGTCAAACGCGCTCCAACTGTTGTCAAAGACAGGCTTTGCCAACTTCTTTGGCTCGACTTCCCAATTGAGTTTTGTAGGTAATCCGCTTGGCATTACCAAGTTTTCAAAATTGTTGCTGTCGAAATTATCTAGGTAATATTCCGTAGCGTAACTACCCACTTCCGTCGTAGAGCCGTCAGTCGTACCCGTATAGGTATACTTGATAAAGCCCTTTAATTCGTCGGGAACGTTAATCAACTTGACGTTGTACTTGACCTCTCCGCCGGCTATTCTAGTATACGTCAACTTGTCGGTATACGCCGTCTCGCCGGGATCTACTCCTACCGAATATCCCCATACAATATTCGACGCGTCTATCTTGGCTTTTGCTATACCCCAAGATAGCGACGTCGGGAAATTAGGCGCATTGTAATTATCGGTGTCGTAGGTAAACGTAATAGTCGCGTTATATGCGCTTCCCGCGTTAGTCTGCTCGTTCCCGCTTACTGCGATAGCCAGTCCGTTAATTCCGTCTTTGCCTTCAAGCGTCAAAGTATGCGGAGTTGTATCATAAGTCATAGGTTGTATTTCGCTACCGCTCGCGTCAAGCCACTTGCTCTGCGTTAAATCATAAGTCGCGTTCACTACGTTGCCGTCTTTATCGGTGTGCGCGTACGTCCATTTAAGTCCGCTTACGTCAAAGTCGGCTTTGATTATCTTAAATTCAAACTCTGCGCTGTCGTTATCTATATAGTTGAGATCTCCGCCGTAATTCAACTCTGCCGTAACTCTATAATTTCCCACCGTCGTAGGCGCGTCGGTTGAATACGAAGTGCTTCCGTCCTTGAAATATTTGAGCGTAATATTTGCGGGTATAATTCCGCCGTCTGTCTTGGTTATCTCTATCGTCGGCGCAATGGCTTGCCCCGTATATGCAATTTCCGCATCGTCTATATTATTGCCGTTGTATTTGAGTATCAACGTAACGACATATTTATCTTTACCTATCGTAAAGGTATACTCGTTTGTACCGGCTTTGAACTTATAATTTCCTGCGTGCGCCGTCTTGAGCGTAGCAACAGCCTTAAACGTCATCTCTTGCGTTACGTTGGTTGGCAAGGTCGTAACGACGTTATTGCTGCTGTCATAATAGGTATAATCTACCATTGAGTCTACGTCAAGATTACCTATGCTTTTGAGAGTAGGCAATTTATAAACTGTACTGCTTCCATTGTTATCGTCTTTCCAACTTACGTCCAAAGTAGCTTGCTCAATAGCCCAAGCAAAGTCAAAATCAAAACTTCCCTCGTAAGTGTCCGTCGCTCCCTTCGTAGGTACGTAATAGTTATCGGTATCGCTTACCTTGAAAGTTGCCGTCGTATTGTAAGACCCTACGGGCACTTTACCGTTACCGCTATAAGTTACCGTCAAGCCTTGCGGTAAGCTTCCCGACAATTCCATAGACTGCGCGCTGCTGTTGTATTCTTTCGTATTGCTAGTGGGCCAACTCAAACCCGACAAATCGTATTTAGCCTTATCTATTGAATAGTTCAAAGTGTATTGCGAATTGTGAGTCTCGTAAGTATTGTCGTAGTTAGTAACGTATACCGTGACTGAATATGTGCTCTTTGCGTTAGTTACGTTGACGTCTCCGCTATATCCATTCGTACCCTTCGTTATATCTACCTTTGCGCCGTTTGTTCTCAATACGTTTGCATCTACGCTGAACTGATATGCGTTGCCGCTGTAAGTCAATTTCACGTTGCTCGTATCGGTAATTACCGTGGTATTATACATCCATACTATCTTTGACGCATCTATCGTCACAGCGCTACCCTTGACGGTAAACATTGCAGTCTTAGGCGCATCCAAAGAATAGTTGTCGTTATCGTTATTACTACCGTACAGCTCTACTCCAATAGTGTAACTGCCTTGCGCTATATCGCCCGGCATAGTGATAGTTCTCGTATTACCTACAGTAACTTTGTTGCTATTGATACTGTCGTGCTTTACCGACGGATTTTTACTATCGATATAATAGATATATAGATCAGTTGTGTCGGTAGTGAACGAATCTTCGTCAATAGTTATTGTCGGGGTGTCTCCTACGTTCCACTCCCAACCTGTCACTGAGCAAGCGATAGTTATACTCAAAGGTTTCTTTGTTATCTCATATTCAAGCGGTATTTGTCCTATACTTCCGTCAGGCCATTGAGTGGATGCGCCATTGTCCGTAAGCGTTGCAATGACTTTATACTTTCCCGCTTTCTTGGCTAAAAGCGTATTTGTCGTTTTGTCGTCGTTTTTCCACGACATACCGCTCGGCAATGCAAAACTTATATTAGCGTTATTTCCGCCCGTCAAAGTAAACTCAATATTATCGCCTATGTATTCTTTGCTGTACTGCCCTGATATCGTAGGTATTGGCACGTCCAACTTGTTTATCCTGAAAGTCTTGGTGTACGTATTGTCCAACTCGTAGTTTATACAAGTATCGGTATTGAGTATTTTTGCCGTGGCGGTATAGTTACCGACCGCAGTAGGTAAGGTATCTTGCGATCCGCTTATAGTACCGCCCGAGTATGAAAAGCCTAACGACGGCGCTCTGGCTCCGGAATCTATGGAATATATATCGCCGGAATTTGCCAACGCCACCGTGGGAAAACCGTTGGAATCTTCTCCCAGCGTAACTCCTATCTTTTTCTTGGTTATTTTGAAGTCAAAATATCTTGTCTGCGCGTCTTCTCCTTTACTTGCGTCGGGCGTTCCTAAAAATTTATCATCCTGATTCTTTAACGTAACCTTGACCGAATAAGTACCCGCGTCTATCATATCGTAAGTGTTGGTATTGGGATATTCTATCGTCATAAGTTTATCGTCAAACCACTTTAACTTGTTTGGGTCTTTTATATCGTCCAACGACTGACGTTGTCCGTTATACGGATTTTCAACGTTTACGGGAGTAGGCAACGCAAAAGAATTTGCTACGGCATTTAAATTGAGATGAAATGCCGGACGAATCGGATAGTCTTTATCATAAGCATTCCATCCGCCATACAGACCGTTTCCATATTGATTATACATAATATAAAACATATAACCTTCTGAAGAAGCAGAACGCGTCCAAGGATAAGTACTCTTTCTTTGATTAGCAGACGTCATCCACATTCCGTCTACGCCATTTACGCCTAACTCAGCAATACTAGGCACCCATAATTTGTCGTTTGCCCAATTTGCATATCCCGTCTTATTTGCATAAGAACCTTGCGCTACCACGTCTCCGCCATAATCCAAAGCGTCGTTATTATTATTGTAATTAAATTTTGTCGTATTAAGATAAGAAGCGGTCTTTATGCAATCTTTTGCTTTTTGATCGTGTTGCCAAGGCATATTGTCGGGTACTTCTATATAATCGGCAATACTTCCCGACACTCCTTGCTCTTTGGTCATAGTGAAGATTGCCCACTTATTGCTTGCGTCTTGACTTGCAGGCGTAAGATCCGCCGCGTTATACCCCGAAGCATATCCTCCGCCATTATTTAACGTCACCGCGCGCAATTTACTAGTGCCGTACATATTTGCCGGGAAATTGCCATCCTTATCGTCATTATAATCAACAAACGGCGCATAAAAATCACCTGTTGCATACCATAACGTGAGAATGGGATCATTTTGTTTGTTGAACGACAAATACGTTGCCGTCCACTTGTATCCGCCAATAGTTATTACGATATCTTTTGTGTTGTTTATCCCTCTGAAATCTTCCGCCGTAGTAACTTGCAACGACTTTAATGTGCTTCTATCAGGATTTGGCACTCCGCTTATTTGTCTTATTAGTTGCCAAAATATCGTTTCGTTAAATGGATTACCGCTTCCGCTACTATTTACCAATTCTCCAATATCCGTTGACTGCGAACTTATATTACCTGCATCAAATGCGTCGGCTTTTTGATTATTGCCAAATACTGCGACCATACAGCACGTTAAAATTGCAAGCGTCAAAATAGACGCTATTAATATTCTTATTCTCTTTGTCTCTTTCGTCTTGTACATAATTCTCCTTATTCCAAAAAAGGTATACTTTTACTGACTCAAAGATATTGCAATTTTTTTAAGCGTAAAGTATAATGTATTTGAAAAATTATGCCTTTTCGCAGGCAGTCAAGAAAAGTATACTTTTTTTGGAAAATGTAAATTTATTTTTAAATTTAGAGAAAATCAATCAATGAAACTAAAAAAACACCAAATTGGTGTTGCTTTTAATTTAAGAAATGTGAAACAAAATTAAGTGTTTTCTCAATTTTGTTTCACATATTTGAATTTTGTCAAACACTTATTATATAAAAATTGTTTAATTTCTTCAGGCTGATTGGTTTCGTAGTAAACTATCAACAATTTTTTATATTCCGATACCATTTCTTCAGGGATAACAATCAATCCCGCACCATTAGAAATTAGGATATGATTAGCAAAAATTACAGAAGTACGCTTATTGCCATCAATAAAAAGTTGTCTTCTTGTGACAAACAACAGCGCGTCAATTGCCCTTTCATAAACGTCTGGCTCTTGTAATATATCGCGCAATTGTTCGATAAATACACTTTCTATCGGGAGTTCGGGTTTCCATTTTGTTCCACCTATATAAACGGGAACGTTTCTTAATTTACCGGCATTATAGTAAAAGCCTTCCTCTACAAGCCTGTTTATTAAGCATAAAATTTGATAATCTGACTTCGAAGTAATTACTCCCTCTTCTAAAACAAATTGCCATGCGTGTTTGAGATTATTGATCTTTTGAATATCATCGGCAGAAACTCCGTTTATCTTTCCGCCCTCAACAATCGTTTCCGTATCTAAAAACGTAACGGCAACGCCTTCCAAGACTGCCTGCTTATAAATGGTGTCTACGAGATTTCGCTTCGCAAAATCAATATTGAGGCGGACGGCATCCGTCAAATCATCAACAGTGTACTTCCGGTCTTTTAGTAGTTTATTAATACTCCTCAACCTGCGCTTTATTTCTTTGATTTTTACGTTATTATATTGTATTTGAGAAAACAGTTCTTCACTGTACTCACTGACATATACAGTGCGAGCTACACCGTCAATACGTTTATGCAAATAAATATATTTGCGACCTTGTCGTTCACGCACTTCAACTGTTCCCCAAAGCAATGAACTTAACTGCGCCTCATGCGCCTTTTGCTCCTTAACTAACTCTATCGTTTCCAAAAAATTGTTATCCATATCAATATGTTACTAAAAATGTGAAACAAAATCAAGTGTTTTTCTTAATTTTGTTTCACATTTTTACAACAAAAAAATACCGCTACCTTTCGATAGCGGTATAATTATTTGCTTTTTATTAGATTACTTCAATT
Organism: uncultured Clostridia bacterium; assembly: GCA_947176265.1. Taxonomy (GTDB): domain Bacteria; phylum Bacillota; class Clostridia; order Christensenellales; family UBA3700; genus RACS-045. Next base: position 9,244 of record CAMWQA010000047.1, read on the forward strand.
CAGCAAAGTACTTGATAGTTCTTACCATTTGGCTGGTGTAAGAATTCTCGTTGTCGTACCAAGATACAACCTGTACTTGAGTATTGCCGTCTTCCATAGGAGCAACCATAGTTTGAGTTGCATCGAAGATAGAACCAAATCTGCTTCCGATAATATCGCTGGAAACGATTTCGTCGGTGTTGTAAGCGAAAGACTCGGTAGAAGCAGCCTTCATAGCAGCGTTGATGCCGTCCTTAGTAGCTTGACCCTTAACAACTGCAACCAAGATAGTGGTAGAACCGGTTGGGGTGGGAACTCTTTGCGCAGAACCGATGAGTTTGCCGTTGAGTTCCGGAATAACGAGACCGATAGCCTTTGCAGCGCCGGTGCTGTTAGGAACGATATTGCAAGCAGCTGCGCGGCTTCTTCTCAAATCGCCCTTTCTTTGAGGTCCGTCAAGAGGCATTTGGTCGCCGGTGTAAGCGTGAACGGTGGTCATGATACCGGACATGATAGGAGCATAGTCGTTGAGCGCCTTAGCCATAGGAGCCAAGCAGTTGGTCGTACAGCTTGCAGCGGAGATGATATTGTCGCTAGCTTTCAAGGTCTTGTGGTTTACGTTGTAAACGATGGTAGGAAGGTCATTGCCTGCAGGAGCGGAAATAACAACCTTACGAGCGCCTGCGTCGATGTGAGCTTGAGCCTTAGCCTTAGAGGTATAGAAACCTGTGCACTCGAGTACAACGTCTACGCCAAGCTTGCCCCATGGGAGCTCGTTAGCCTTTGGCTTTGCATATATCGTAATCTTCTTACCGTCTACTACGATATATCCCTCTTCCTTAACGGTGCCGTCCTCATTGAGAACTGCTTCGCAACTCTCAACAGTGTGATCGTTTGCGTAATTGCCTTGTGTTGAATCATACTTCAAGAGATGAGCAAGCATTTTGGGGCTTGTCAAATCGTTGATAGCAACGACCTCATAGCCTTTTGCGCCAAACATTTGTCTGAAAGCAAGACGACCGATACGGCCGAAACCATTGATTGCAACTTTTACGTTTGCCATAATATATTGTTCCTCCAAAAATAAATATCTTTTATACCGTGCCTAATTGCACATTTACTATTCTAACAACATTTTACGCTATTTGCAAGTATTTTTTATAAAATTCCTTTATGCAGTGACAAATTTGATAATTTTTTGACAATATTACAAAAAGACAGACCTCTTATGCAGAAGTCTGTCTTGATTTGTTAAATTGATTTACGCCGCTTCGCCGCTACTGATTCCGCCAGTTCCGCCTGTGCTTCCCTGTTCTCCCTCGAGGTTGATACCTAATATCTTAGTCGCGAGCATTGCTTTGACCATCTTTACGCCGTCTGCGCTGCTAACTTCGCCGCCTTCCTCGCCGCTGCCAGTTTCGCCGCTACCGCTTCCGTTGCCGCCCGCTTGACCCATAATTTGTTTGACGAGTTGCTCTCCAAAGGTATCTACGAATACGCACGTTACGTAATACAAAGTACCCTTAACGCCGTAATCGCCTAACTTGCCATACGATACGCCGTCAAATTCAACCGCTACGTTTTTGGCTTTACTATTCAATACTCCAAATCCTGCGCCGACGATTATGACGAATAGCAATACTACTAACATTACAATCACGACGTACGAACGAACCCATGACGATCTGCTCTTATTGCCTACTCCAAAGAACCAGCATATTCCGCAAATAACGTTGACAAGCGGAATTGCAAGCAATATGAACGTGCCTATCCAACCGCGAATGGTCATTGGATAGCATCTCAAATCGGTTTCGTCAAACTTCTTTGCTCTCTTAGCGAGTTTTTTCTGCTTACCCTTCAAGCCCTTTTCAGGCGCTTCGTCTTTTTCCGCCTTTTTGTTGACTGTCGCAGGTACGTTGCTATTTACTGCTGTCTTTGCATTTGTTGGTTGAGCGTTTGCTCCGTAAGGACTTCTGCCATAACCGTATCCGGCGCCGGTACCGTAACCGCTCGTACCGTAACTATTGTACGAGCCGGTAGGTCTACCTGCGCGGTTTGGCGCAGCACCTCTTCCTGTTGATCTGTTATCTTTAGCCATATTATTTTCCTCTCAAAAAGGCATATCGCCCTTTGTACATTATATTTTATATCATCAAAGAACAGAATGTCAATACTCTTTAATTATAATTTATTACAATATTTGTCAAAAATCAATAAAATCGCTCAATTTTACAACTTTTAGAAAATTTATTACGTTTTTAAATATTGACTTTTACAAAAAATTTACACATTTGCGCCGCTATTTCCCTCTAAAATAGCGCATTTGCGCAATTTTTATTTAAGATTTTCGGGATTTAGGCACTTGAGTTCGTCGAGTACGAATATACCGTCTTTGCGAACAAGCGCGTCGTCGAAGTATATTTCTCCGCCGCCCATCTCCTTTGTCTGAACGAGTACCAAGTCCCAGTGTATTGCCGAATTATTGCCGTTGTAAGCGTCTTTGTAGCATGCGCCCGGCGTAAAGTGAATTGACCCGCTTATCTTTTCGTCAAACAATATATCGCCCATTGCTCTTGTGACGAATGGATTGACTCCAAGCGCAAACTCGCCCACGTATCTTGCGCCTTCGTCGGTGTCGAAAACCTTGTTGATTTCTTCCGTCTTATCCGACGTGGCCTCGATTATTTTGCCATCTTTGAATTTGAGCTTAATATTCTCAAATTTCATGCCGTTGCTAACCGAAGGTACGTTGTAAGCAATCACGCCGTTGACGCTGTTCTTAACCGGCGCGGTATATACTTCTCCGTCAGGGATATTTCTTTTGCCCGCGCATTTTACTGCGCCGATCCCCTTGATAGAGAAAGTCAAATCCGTGCCGTTGCCGACGATACGCACTTTGTCCGTCTTGTTCATGAGATTTACTAGCGGGGTCATAGCCCTTTCCATCTTGGAATAGTCGAGATTGCATACGTCAAAATACAAGTCTTCAAATTGCTCAGTGCTCATTGCCGACATTTCGCTCATACCCTGCGTGGGATATCTCAATACGCACCACTTGGTATTTGCGACGCGTCTCTCGTGATGCACCGGATGCGAATAGTATATATTGTATGCGTTGCGTCTGTCCTTGGGCACGTCGGAAAGCTCGTATGCGTTTTCTCCTCCTCTGATGCCTATATACGCGTCCATCTTGTCCATTCGATAACAACCGAAGTCGCTCATTCTGTCCGCGCATTCTTTGTCCATACCCATAAGCAACTGGCGCTGAACTCTGTTGTCATACAACTCAACGAACGGATATGCGCCTACCTTGTATACCTCTTTGATTAAAGCGTTGACAAGCTGATAATCCACTCCCGTCGCCTCTATCAAAATATTTTCACCTTTCTTAAGTTCACAGGAAAAGTTGATCAAATTTTTTGCCAACTTATTTATTCTTTCATCTACAAGCATAACGACCTCCAAATTCTTTTTTCACGTATATTATATCCCTCAAGCGGGTATTTGTAAAACAAAATTTTACTGCATAATTATATCTTTTACTAAAAGTATACCCTTGCCGTCGCTCAACTGACCGCCTTGCATAACGTATTTGATCGCTGCGCTTTGCAACGTACTTTTGGCTTGAAAATCCGACAGGTCGTAATAATATCCCAATTGTTTTTTATTTGCTTGCAAAATACTCTCGTCGACTTTTATATCGAATATCCAACGCAAATGCTCGCTTGCCGCCGCATTTTCGCCAGCTAAAGTAAACAACTTTGCAAATCTTGCAATATTGCTATTGCCGTCGATAAATTGCGCGTTGTGAGAACTCAGCATCCAACTGTGACAAATCATTATGTCTCTACGTATCTTCGGAAAGGCTTTGCCGAGTATATCCGTCGCATTTTTCAAAGATTGAATACACGCTTGCATATCCAGCCTTTCTCCCCTTGGAATATGGATATTAAAACAATTTTCTCCCAAGCGTACTTTTATTCCGCCTACGTTGGTCTTTGCGCCAAAGTAATACTTGCAAATTTGAAATTGCAATCTGCCAATCTTGAAAATTCTGCAATTGACGTGCAATCTAAGCCAATTTATCTCGTCGATTCCTATCTCTCCAAAATGCGCTCGACAGTCTTCGCCCCAAATCTTTATATCCGACATTGTATCAAAAAATACCTTGTCGTCAAATCCTTTTGACTTAAATCTTGCGTACGCCGTATCAAGAGAAAGCGCCACCGCCGACAGCCTCAAAATTCTTGGCTTATTGGCAAGACGCGTCCATTTGTTTTTCAAAAGCAATTTACTGCATTTAACTACTTCAAGATAATTTGAGACAATATAATCTTTGACGGCAATTATTACGTCGCCGTCGTCGTATATCTTTTCAAATAATTGCAAGTTTTTATCAATATCGAAAGTCAACATATATTATATTTATACCATATATTTAAAGTTAACACAAGATGATTTAATAAGCAAAAAAGTGGAACGCTTTTGCGTTCCACTCTACATTATTTCTTTCTATTCATTGCGCGCTGCTCTTTGAGTAAATCATTGTAACGCTCAATCTGGTCTTCGCGTAAGTCTATCATATTCTTCGCAGCCTTGCAAGCTTGCGCGTCAGATATGATGACTTCAGTCTCTTTGACCTTTATCTTCGTGCCGTCGCCCGAAGCGTCTCTCTTGATGTCTTTCAAGTACTCGTCTTCCATCTTGAAGAGCGCTACCGTAGTATCTTTCTTGATTGTGAGTTTCA
>CAMWQA010000048.1 GCA_947176265.1 uncultured Clostridia bacterium
GACCTACGGCAAGCAAACTCTTGATTGCTAGCATAACGACCTCTACGTCGATACTGTCGCCCTTAGCGCCCATTATCTCTATGCCGGCTTGCGTAAACTCGCGGAGTTTGCCTTCGTTCTCAATTGCGCTAAACGACTTGCCAAGGTAACAAAGTCTTTGACTGCCTTGCAATTTGGTGCATACGATACGCGATATAGGCATAGTTATGTCGGGTCTCAAGATAAGCAAATCGCCGTCAACGTCCGTGACTTTGAACAACTTGTTGAGTTCTACTTTACCTACGCCGCTGTCAAAGAGCTCGTATCTCTCCAATATCGGGGTCTCTATCTCGCTGTAACCGTAAAACTTAAAACAATCCATAAGCTTACGCTCTACTACTCTTCTAGAATAGCAGTCGTCGGGCAAATGGTCTTGCGTGCCCTTTGGCAACTTGAATTTCTTAATCATCAATATCTCCCGCCTAGTCGTATAAATAATACAAAACAAAAGTATTATAATACGCGCATTATACTTGCATATATTATAATACTTATAAAAGGCTTTGTCTATCAATTAAAATATAAATATTAAATTGGGAGATTCTTTGACTACGCTCAGAATGACAAAAGACGAGAGTCACTCGTCTTTTGATTTACAATTTTAGTCGGTTGAGATTTCTCCGCTACGATCGAAATGACATTGAATATTGTTTAATGATAATAACTTACTATTAAAGCAGGTGCTTGATACCGCTCTTCTTTGATACGCGATAAAGCGTGATTTTGCTACCCATAACTTGAACCACCTCGGCTTTAGCGTTTTGAGCAAGCTCTTCGGCAATCTCCTTTGCCGAAAATTCCGAGTTTTGCAAAACGGCAATCTTGATTAGTTCTCTGCTCTCCAACTGCTCGTCTATCTGCTTGATTAGCGTTTCGCTAATTCCGTTTTTCCCTACGTGCGTCGTGGGCTGCATTGTCATTGCAAGCGAACGCAACGTTGCTCTTTGACTACTTGTCATACGCTCTCCTTTTATTACGTAAATATTTTTTCAATTCGGTTAAAATGACTTTTATCTTACTAGTGACCGTGGAGATTAGTGCGATTTTCGTCTTAGCTAAAGCGACCGAGCGGTGAGCGTACTTGCCGTACGTGACCCCGAGGTCGACTTGCAGATAAGGCGGAAGGCGTGCTGATATACACGGTCACTCAACAAAGTCGAACTCTATGTCAGCAATTCTAACCGTATCGCCTTCTTGGCAACCGTTCTTCACAAGTTCCTTTATTACGCCTCTGTCTTTGAGCATCTTTTGGAAATATCTAAAGGACTCGTAATCGTCAAGTACTACGTTGCGCACTAACATATTGATAAGTCCGCCGTGTACTTCATATACTCCGTCTTCGTCGATAGTGACGATATAAGACGTACTGTCGTTGCGGTTTTCGTCAAACACAACGGTCTCCATAGGCTCTTGCTCGGGCAAAGTGTCGAGAAGGTCTACGATTTGCGAAAGCATTTCTTTTGTTCCGCTGTTGGATATTGCCGAAACTCTAACCACCTTTTGACCTATCTTTTTCTCAAACTCTTCGATAATGCTCTCGTCTTCAAGTAAGTCGCATTTGTTGGCTACTACTATTTGCGGAAGCCCTGCAAGTTTGGTGGAATAATTCTCAAGTTCTCCATTGATAGTGACGAAATCTTCGTACGGGTCGCGTCCTTCTATACCCGAAATATCAACTACGTGTACGATAAGACGCACTCTCTCTACGTGTCTTAGGAAGTTATGTCCAAGACCTGCGCCCTCGCTTGCGCCCTCTATAAGTCCCGGTATATCGGCAAGCACAAAGTCTCTGTCATAGTACTTGACTACGCCGAGATTGGGAGTAAGCGTGGTAAAATGATAGTTGGCAATCTTTGGCTTTGCAGACGATACGACTGACAAAATCGTAGACTTACCTACGTTGGGAAAGCCTATCAATCCCACGTCGGCAATGGTCTTGAGTTCCAACGTGAGTTCTATCTCTTGAGTTCTCTCGCCCTTTTGACTAAACCGCGGAGCTTTGCGTTGAGCCGTGGCGAAACGCGCGTTGCCCTTGCCGCCAAGACCGCCCTTTTGCAACAAAAACTCGGAATCGTCGTAAAACATATCGGCAAGTACGTTGCCGCTGCTTTTCTCTTTGATTATAGTACCCTTTGGAACTTTGATATAAAGCGGTTTTCCGCTCTTGCCCTTGCAATTCTTAGCCGCGCCGTTTTCGCCGTTTTCCGCGCGGAAGTGCTTGGCAAATTTGAAGTCAATGAGAGTAGACGCGCTCTTGTCTACGACAAAAATCACGTCTCCGCCGTTGCCTCCGTCTCCCCCGTCAGGTCCGCCTTGCGCGACGTACTTTTCGGTGTGAAAGGATACTATGCCGTCTCCGCCGTTGCCGGCTTTGACGAATATTGTTGCAATATCTAAAAACATATTACCTCTATTGTCCACGCCGTGGACAAGTTATATTTTGCCTGCGGCAAAGTTATATTGCCACAATGTGGCAGTTATATTCGTCTGCGACGAGTTATATTGTTGGCTGCGCAACAGTTACGGATTGAGATTTCTCCGCTACGATCGAAATGACAGAAACCTATTGAAAAAAGTCTCTGGCGAGCGTGGAGAGTGCTGCTACTTTTGTCCGTGCTAGGGCGAAATGAAGTCGTCAAGTGTACTTGTCGTACACGTCGACTTCTTGAGTCCCAACGTTAGGGCAAAAAGAGTTGTGCTATACACGGTCGGTTAGTTTCTCTATAATAGCTTTCGCAGCTTTACGTCCTGCGCCCATAGCAAGTATTACGGTCGCCGCGCCCGTTACTGCGTCGCCGCCCGAATAGATGCCGTCAACGCTTGTCTGCATCGTCTCTTCATTGACTACTATAGTTCCCTTTTTGGAGAATTCCATACTGCTGCACGACTTGCGGATAAGCGGATTGGGACTTGTGCCAAGAGCTACGATAACTTGGTCTACGTCGATGACAAACTCGCTTCCTGCGATTGGCTCGGGTCTTCTACGTCCCGACGCGTCGGGTTCGCCGAGTTGCATTTTGACGCACTTGATACCGCATACCTTGCCGTCTTTGCCGAGTATCTCCACGGGATTGGTGAGAAGTACGAACTTGATTCCCTCTTCTTCTGCGTGGTCAATCTCTTCTGCTCTTGCAGGCATTTCTTCTCTGCCTCTGCGATAGATTATGTATACTTCTCCGCCGCCAATTCTCTTTGCGGTACGCGCTGCGTCCATAGCAACGTTACCTGCGCCTATTACGGCGATAGACTTGCCGCAATATATCGGCGTGATAGCGTCTTCTTTATACGCTTGCATTAGGTTGGCTCTCGTCAAAAGCTCGTTGGCGGAAGATACGCCGTTGAGGTTTTCTCCAGGGATATTCATAAACATTGGCAAGCCTGCGCCCGTACCTATAAATATTGCGTCGTACTGCTCTTGGAGTTCGTCAAAAGTGATAGCCTTGCCTACTACGGTATTGAGTCTAAACTCTACGCCCAACGCTTTGAGTTTGTCGATTTCTTTTGCTACGACGTCGTCTTTTGGAAGTCTGAATTCGGGGATACCGTATACCAATACTCCGCCCGCCTTGTGGAAAGCCTCGAATATCGTCACTTTAAAGCCTGCTTGAGCGCAATCTGCCGCGCAAGCAAGTCCGGCAGGTCCGCTGCCTATTACGGCAACGCTCTTGCCGTTGAGTTTTGGCGCTTTCATAGCGGCAGTACCTTTCTTGAGTCCGTAGTCGCCTACGTATCTCTCAAGCGCGCCTATCGCAACGCTGCCGCCTAGTTTTGCTCTTCTGATACATTTGCCTTCGCATTGGTTCTCTTGCGGACATACTCTACCGCAGATTGCCGGCAAAAGCGAAGATTTGCTTATGACTTCCAAAGCTCCGTCCTTGTCATTCTGAGTAAGACAATGTATAAAGCTTGGTATATCTATGCCGACGGGACATCCCGTGCGACAAGGAGCGTTCTTGCAATTGATACATCTCGACGCTTCTTCCATCATAAGCGCGTCGTCAAAACCGAGGTTGACCTCTTTGAAGTTGTGTATTCTCTCCTGCGCCGATTGGTGCAAAGTCTTATTTCTTGGTGCGTTGTTCATATTCTCAACCTCTCAAATTACATTTTTGCTCGTGTTCGCGATAGAACTTGGATCTCGTCATCGCTTCGTCAAAGTCTACTTTGTGTCCGTCGAATTCCGGTCCGTCTACGCAAGCGTATTTGGTCTGTCCGTCGACGGTAAGTCTACAACCGCCGCACATTCCCGTGCCGTCTACCATAATAGTATTCATCGACACAACCGTGGGTATGTTGTACTTACGCGTCAGTTCGCTGACGTTTTTCATCATAATCATAGGTCCTACGACGAGTACGCAATCTATCTTGTCGCCAGCGTCGATTCTTTCTTGCAAAACGGTGGTTACAAAACCTTTCGTTCCCATAGAGCCGTCGTCGGTGGATATATATACGTTTTCGCAGTTGGCTTTGAATTCATCAATGTCAAAGAGCAATTCTTTGGTTCTTGCGCCCATAATAACGTCGCTCTTCAAGCCCTTTTGATGACGCAGTTTTGCCTGCGGATATATTACCGCGCAACCTATACCTCCGCCTACGAGTACCAAATTCTCGTATTCGTCTAAGTCGGTGGGATTGCCCAAAGGTCCTACCAATGCGTATAGTTCGTCGCCCTCTTGGAGCAAAGCCATTCTATGCGTGGAATAGCCTACTTCCTGCACGAGCAATGTGATTGTCTCTTGCTCTCTGTCGTAGTCGCAAATAGTGAAAGGTACTCTCTCGCCGCCCTCTTCGACTATGACTATTACGAATTGTCCCGGCAAGCAATGCTTGGATACGACGGGCGTATGCACGACGTATTTTTTTACTCTGGGAGCTACGTCGTAAATCTTTAATAGTTTGTTCATATATATCTCCATTGCCCACTTTATGGGCAGTTATATTATTTCTACGCAATAGTTATATTGTCGCTTTGCGACAGTTATATTGCCACTTCGTGGCAGTTATTTTGTTCGCTCTGCGAACAGTTACGGACATTATCCAAGATAATGCTTGCAATAATCACAAATTAGACAACTGTCGCAATCAGGCTTCCTAGACGAACAAGTATATCTTCCGTGGTGTATCAAGAGATGATGAGCGTGCGACCATTTATCTTTTGGAAGTATCTCCATAAGCGCCTTCTCAACTTTGAGCGGGTCGTCGCTGTCGCAAAAACCTATGCGATTAGCAAGTCGCAAAACGTGAGTATCTACTGCTATTGCATCTCCGCCGTAAGCCACGGAATAGACTACGTTGGCCGTCTTCTTGCCCACTCCTGCGAGCGTCATAAGTTCTTCGATTGTACTTGGTACTTTGCCGTCAAACTTGTCCACTATATCGCGGCTTGCGGATATGATATTGTGCGCTTTGTTGCGATAGAATCCGCAAGAAAAGATATACGGCGCAAGGTCTTCGTCCTCAAGTTCTGCAAACTGATAAGGCGTATTGTATACCTTAAAAAGTTTTTGCGTAACTTGATTGACGCGCTTGTCCGTGCATTGCGCCGACAGTATTACCGCCACCAAAAGTTCAAAGGGCGAAGAATACTGCAACTCGCACTCTGCATTGGGATGCATTTGCTCCAACTTGGCAAGCATATCCGCTATTTCTTCTTTTGAAAACTTCTTTGCCATACTAATTGAGATTTCTCCGCTTCGGTCGAAATGACAAGACTTTTTGGGAAAACGCTTGTCTCGACTGCGGAGATTGGTGTTATTTTCGTCCGCTCAAAGGCGAGATGAAGTCGTCAAGTGTACTTGCCGTACACGTCGACTTCTCGAGTCCTGCAGTTAGGGCGGAAGGCGCGCCGATATACGCGGTCGGTTACTTACTTAGCTATTTTCTAATATGCGCTTTACTGCTTCAAGAGTGGTCTCTCTGTCTCCGAAAGCCGTCAAGCGGAAGTAGCCCTCTCCCATTTCGCCAAAGCCTGCGCCCGGAGTGCCGACTACGTTTGCTTTGGTAAGCAAGTGGTCAAAATATTCCCAACTCGTCATACCCTTGGGGCATTTGAGCCAAATATAAGGAGAGTTAATGCCACCCGTATGCCATATTCCCTTTGCCTCTAAAGCTTCGTGAATAATACGCGCGTTCTCTTTGTAATAAGCGATATTTTCTCTGATTTGCTTTTGTCCTTCCTCTGTGAATACAGCTGCCGCACCTCTTTGGATTATATAAGGCACGCCGTTGAACTTGGTGCATTGACGTCTATTCCAAAGCTTGTTGAGTTGGGTATTATCAAATATAAGTTCTTTTGGTACGACGGTATATCCGCATCTCGTACCAGTAAAGCCTGCCGTCTTGGAGAATGAGCAAAACTCGATAGCGCAAGTTCTAGCGCCTTCGATTTGCAATATACTCGTAGGCAAACCTTCTTCCCCTACAAAAGCTTCGTATGCGCTGTCAAAGATAATCAAAGCCTTTTGCTCGTTGGCGTAATCTACCCAAGCTTTGAGCTCGTCTTTGGTATATACCGCGCCTGTAGGATTGTTGGGCGAACAGATATAAATTATATCAGCCTTATAATTTTTGTCTGGCATCGGCTTAAAGCCGTTGGATTGGTTGCCGAGAGCCGTGTCGATCTTTCTGCCTGCCATAACGTTGGTGTCAACGTACGCAGGATATACCGGATCGGGTATCAAGACCTTATTGGACGGATGCAAAATATCCAAGATATTGCCGAGGTCGCTCTTTGCGCCGTCGCTGATAAATACCTCGTCAGCGGCAACCTTAACGTTCTTAGTCGCGTAGTAATCTACTATTGCGTTACGTAAAAAGTCGTGTCCTTGCTCTGGGCCGTAGCCTTGGAAAGTCTCCTTGACCGCCATCTCGTCGACAGCCTTGTGCATTGCTTCGATTACTGCGGGAGCAAGCGGCAAGGTTACGTCGCCTATACCGAGTCTGTATACTTTCACGCCGGGATTAGCGGCTTGAAATTCCTTTATCTTTTTAGCTACCGTAGAAAACAAGTAGCTGTCTTTTAAGTCCAAAAAATGATTATTGATTTTCATATTATTTTCCTCAATTTTCGATTGTTTGTTTGATTTTATATTATATGCCTTTTTAATCTACACTCATTCTGTCATTTCGTGACGCTTTCTCCTCAAGGGCACATTGACTGTGTCGCTAGAATTAGCGTGCACACTAGTTCGGGAAGAATGGAGATAGGCAAATAATAAAATAGCGGATTTTTTGTCTAGATTGGTTTTGGCGAGCGTCGTAGTACTTGCTGTACGTCGGCGCGAGTCAAAGCCTAGATTGGCGGAAATGACGCATTTTAGATTTGACTAGCCTATTATCGAACCGAACTCTCCTTCATTACAACGTACTCTTCTCTCTCCGCGCCTACGGATACGTAAGTGATTGGACAGCCGACTGCCTTTTCAAGATACTCTATGTATGCCAAAGCTTGTTTTGGTAAATCGCTTGGTTTTCTGCAAGCCGTTATGTCGCAATTCCAACCGTCCATATATTCAAATACCGGAGTTGCAATCCTCAAGTCTTCTCCGCTTGGGAAAGACGTCGTAAGTTTGTCGCCTACCTTGTACGCTACGCATACCGGTATCTTTTTGAGATAAGACAATACGTCAAGCTTTGTGAGCGCAAGTTCTGTCGCGCCTTGCATCTCAACGCCGTACTTGGAAGCTACTACGTCGAACGCGCCGACTCTTCTCGGTCTGCCCGTTGCCGCGCCGTACTCGCCGCCTGCCTCTCTCAACTCTTCGGCCTCTTTGCCAAACATCTCGACTGTGAAAGGTCCTTCGCCTACGCAAGAGCTGTACGCTTTCATAATGCCGAATACGTTGTCAAGTCTATATTTAGGAATACCTGCGCCAATTGGAGCGTAAGCCGCAATCGTGTTGGACGACGACGTATATGGATTGATACCGAAGTCAATATCGCGCAACGCGCCGAGCTGCGCCTCAAATACGACTTTCTTGCCCGCCTTAAGACTCTCGTCCAAGAACTCTCCCGTATTGCATACGAACGGCTTGAGCTTGTTGCCGTACTCTTCGAGCCAATTCATTATCTCGTCGACTTCAATCTTGTTAGAGCCGTACGCCTTTTCGATAAAGAGGTTTTTCCATTCAACGATACCCTCTATTCTCTTTCTCAACGCTTCGGGATGGAACAAGTCGCCCATCATAATTATCTTTTTGAGATACTTGTCGCCGTATACGGGCGCAATACCTCTTCTCGTAGAACCGTACTTAGCGTCTCCCAATCTATCTTCTTCCAAGCAGTCTTGTCTTACGTGATACGGCATACATATTACCGCGCGGGTGCTTATCTTGAGATTGTCGGGAGTAATCTTGACGCCCTTTTCCATAAGTCTGCCCATTTCGCCGACAAGGTGTTGCATATCTATTACCATGCCGTTGCCCATGACGTTGACGACCTCGGGACGCAAAATTCCCGACGGAATAAGGTTGAGAATAAACTTGCCAAGATGATTGATGACGGTGTGTCCTGCATTGTTTCCGCCTTGATATCTGACTACGACGTCGTAGTCGCTCGATACCAAATCGACCATTCTGCCTTTGCCTTCGTCACCCCAGTTGATTCCTACTATTGCTGTTAACATTATTTTGTATTCTCCTTTCGCTTATGCGAATAACTTTATCGTATTGCTGTTTGTCAATTCAACCTTTTTTGACTTATATATTTTAACACATATAAATTATATTTTCAAGTAAATAATATTATTTCGCGCGTATTATGTATAATTTTTTAAATTCATATCAATTATAAAAAAACAGTCCGTTTATAGGCGAACTGTTTTACTACCGTTTTATCGAATTGAGATTTCTCCACTACGGTCGAAATGAGATCTAATTTGTTTTACCAAAACTCACGTGCGAATGCGGAGATTGCCTCGATTTTACCGTTTATAGCGTTACGCGCAACCGCAGAGATTGGTGTGATTTTTGTCCGTGCTAGGGCGAGTGAAGCCGTCAAGTGTACTTGCCGTACACGTCGGCGATCCGAGACCCGACGTTAGGGCGAAAGGCGCGCCGATATATGCGGTTGGTTATTAAGCCTACTCCCACTCTATCGTAGCCGGCGGCTTGGAAGTTATATCGTAGGCAATTCTATTGATATGCTTTACTTCGTTGACAATTCTTGTGGATATTTTCTCAAGTACGTCATAAGGTATTCTTGCCCAATCTGCCGTCATTGCATCAACTGAAGTAACTCCTCTCAATACCAACGTATAGTCGTAAGTACGGCTATCGCCCATTACGCCAACGCTACGCATATCCGTAAGTACGGCAAAGTATTGCCATATCTTGTCGGACAGTCCGTTGAGTTTAATCTCTTCTCTGAAGATATAATCTGCGTCTCTCAAAATCTCCAACTTCTCGGGAGTGATTTCGCCAATTATTCTTATTGCAAGTCCAGGTCCCGGGAACGGCTGACGCATTACGACGTCGTAAGGAAGTCCCAATTCAAAACCTACTTTGCGTACTTCGTCTTTGAACAAATCGCGAAGCGGCTCTACAAGTTCTTTAAAGTCGATTACGTCGGGAAGTCCGCCTACGTTGTGATGAGATTTGATGGTTGCGCTGCCGCCTGATCCCGACTCAATTACGTCGGGATAAATCGTACCCTGTACGAGATAGTCGACGGAACCAATCTTCTTTGCCTCTACTTCAAAGACTTTGATAAACTCGCTGCCTATTATCTTTCTCTTCTTTTCTGGGTCTGTCACTCCGCTCAACTTATCCAAAAATCTCTTTGACGCGTCTGCGAGTATAACGTTCATACCCATATCTTCTTTGAAGACTTTCATTACTTCCTGCGCCTCGTTCTTTCTCAAAAGACCGTGGTCTACGAAGATACAAGTCAATTGTTCTCCTACAGCTTTGTGTACGAGCGTTGCGGCAACTGCGGAATCTACGCCGCCGCTGAAAGCGCAAAGCACTTTTTTATCGCCAATCTTTGCTTTAAGCTCTGCAACCGTCTTTGTGACAAAGCTTGACATCTTCCAATCTCCCTTTGCCTTGACGACGTTGTACAAGAAATTTTTGAGCATATCCAAGCCTTGATGCGTGTGCATAACTTCGGGATGATACTGAATGCCGTAGATAGCCTTTTGCTTATTTTCAAAAGCGGCAACTGCGCAAGTATCTGTGCTTGCCGTAATTTCAAAGCCCTCGGGAAGTTTAGCAACGTGATCCGTATGGCTCATCCAGCAAATACCCTTTTTATCTAGACCTTTGAATAGCAGACTTTCCGTATTGTATTTTGCCTCTTGTCTGCCGTATTCTCTCTTCTCTGCGTGTTCGACCTTACCGCCGAGCGTATGAGCAATGAGTTGACAACCATAACAAATTCCAAGTACCGGTATGCCCAATTCAAAAATCCTTTTGTCAATCTTGGGCGCGCCCTCTTCGTATACGCTGTTGGGACCGCCGGTAAAGATAATACCAATAGGATTGTGCTCTTTGATTTTTTCTATCGAGATTGTATAGGGATACATCTCGCAATAGACGCTGAGCTCTCTTACTCTTCTTGCTATAAGTTGGTTGTATTGACCGCCAAAGTCAATTACCAGCACTTTTTCATTAGTCATGGTCAAATCTCCTTATTACTTTTTATTGTCGAATCTATTGAAGAATTCTTTTACCTTGTTTTTCTCCTTGTTGATAAAGCCGCCGGTCTCTTTGAAGAGCGCCTTGAAAGCCTCTATCTCCACGCGCATAAACGCCATGATAGGCACTATGCAAATTATGATTATCGCAAGTTTGAGCATCATATCGGGATATAGCGTTACCAACGAGAATTTTTCGCTGAGGAACGGATTGCTTACAGCAAATATAAACGCAACCAGCAACAGCGCAAGCATAAATATCTTGTCTTTTGTGTACGGCATACAAACCTGCACCAATACGATAAACGATACCGACGCGGTAATGAATACGCTCATCGTAGATATCTGCGGGGATACGTCGAAACCTATGTCGTTGTACATCCAACATACGAGTATAATTGCAAACGCGACCGTAAGTCCCGCAGGTAAGGCTCGTTTGAAGACCTTACTCAAGAAGTTGCCTTTGACTCTTCTGTCATTTGGCTCAAGAGCCAAGATGAATCCCGGAACGCCTACAAACAACGCGTTGATAAGCGTGAGCTGTATAGGCTCGAACGGATACGTCGCAAATTGGAACAATATAAGTAGTAGCGACAGTACCGCGCTGAACGTCGTCTTAACTAAGAATAGCGACGAGGCTCTCTCGATGTTGTTGATAACTCTTCTGCCCTCGGCAACTACGCTTGGCAACGACGAAAAGTCGGAATCAAGCAAAACTAGTTGCGCTACGTTACGGCTTGCGTCCGAACCGCTTGCCATAGCAATGGAGCAATCGGCTTCCTTGAGCGCCATAACGTCGTTGACGCCGTCGCCCGTCATGCCGACGGTATGTCCGTGCGCCTTAAGCGCCGCGACGAGTTCTTTCTTTTGGCTTGGCGTAACTCTGCCGAATACCGTGTATTTTTCAACGGCTTCGTAAATCTTTTCGGGAGTGTCGAGGTCAACCGACGCGTCGACGTATTTCTCCGCATTCTTCAGTCCCGCTCTCTCCGCAACCTTTGAAACCGTCAAAGGATTGTCGCCCGAGATAACTTTGAGTTCAACGCCCTGTTGCTCAAAATAATCGAAGGTATCGGGAGCAGTGCTTCTTATCTTATCGCTCAGTACTATGAGCGCAATCAAACTCATTTGATTGGGATCCATTTGAGAGTCTTTGAGTTCTTCGGTGGTATTGACGAGTACCAAAACTCTGAATCCTTGCATTGCGTATTCGTTAACGTTGCGCTCTACGGTGTCGTATCTCTCTTTGAGTACGAACTCGGGCGCGCCGACGATAAACGTACCCACGCCGTCAAAACTTGCTCCGCTCCACTTTCTTGCAGAAGAGAACGGCATGAGTTTTGCCACTTTGAATGTCTCGTTGGAAGAGAAATATTCCGCGCACGCTTCAAACGTAGCGTTGTTTGCGCCGAGCGCTTTGACCATATTTGCCATTATATCGTCGGCAGATCCGCACATAGAGGAATATACGTGTACGTTCTCGACTTGCATCGTACCTTCGGTAATAGTACCGGTTTTGTCAAGACAGAGCACGTCGACTCTCGCCAACGCCTCGATTGAGTACAAATCCTGCACGAGCGTACGCTTCTTTGCAAGTCTGATAATACCTAGCGCCAAAGCTATGGAAGTCAACATTACCAAGCCTTCGGGGATCATACCGATTACGGAAGAAACCGTACTGGTAACCGCGCCGGAAATACTCGGAGAATACTTGCGGTTGGTAAAGAACATCATAATACCGAGTGGGAAAATGATTATCGTAGCAATTCTGATAATCCAGTTTATCGAACGCATAAGCTCGGATTTGGATTTCTTAAATTTCTTTGCCTCGCTCATGAGCTTGGATGCGTAGGTGTCTTCGCCGACGGCTATTACTCTCGCTCTGCAAGTTCCCGCCTGAACGAAACTACCCGACATCAGTTGGTCTCCAAGTCCCTTATGTATATCGTCCTGCTCGCCTGTAAGCAATGATTCGTTTGCTTCGCACTCTCCGCCTACGACTATGCAGTCGGTAGGTATCTGACTGCCTTGCTTGAGGATAATTACGTCGTCGATAACGATTTGGTCAGTCGATATGTTGACGACCTGCCCGTTTCGCACGACTTCTATAGACGGAGCCGATACCAACGACAGTTTGTCAAGAGCTCGCTTAGATCTTATCTCTTGGAAAATACCTATTACGAGATTGACGAGAGCAATACCCGCAAAAAGCATATTCTTGATTTGACCGTTGAAAATAATAATCAAACATGCAAGGAATATATTGACGAGGTTGAAGAGCGTGAATATATTCGACGTAAATATCTTGAGATAAGACTTGGAAATGGAATTGTCCTGATAGTTGGTCATTCCTCTCAACTGTCTCTCTTCTATCTGCTCGTCGTTGAGTCCATCTTCAGCCGTAGATTCGACGTGAACAAACTCCATGCTGTTATATTTTTTGGACTTTTCCTTTAATTCTTTTGCTTTGCGCTTGTCTTCTTCCTTTTTAGCCGCCTTCTCAGCCTTCTTTTGCGCCTTGAGGTCAACAGGCTTGTCTTCTGCAGTCTTTGCTAATTCTGCAGATTTAACTTCTGCCTTATCGGACTTATCGTCGACTTTGTTTTCGGATTTGTCCTCGGTCTTTTTATCTTCGACCTTGTTATCCTCCGCCTTTTTATCTTCGACTTTCTTTTCCTCAATATTCTTTTCTTCTGCCTTGTTTTCTACTTCTTGAGGCTTCTTATCTTCCAAAACTTTTTTTGAAGCGTCCTGCGAAGTCGCGCCTTTAGCGTCAGACTTTTTACCTGCGGGTGCCTGTTGAACGTTTGCCTTATCTTCCGCAGGTTGCTTTGCTACTACTTTCTTCTTCGGTTGAGCGTC
>CAMWQA010000049.1 GCA_947176265.1 uncultured Clostridia bacterium
GTCTTTATCTACCGTAATTGCGTCGTCGACAGTATACGGAGTAGACCATTGGTCAAATGCTTCCATTCTTGCGTATTGAGCGTGCATTTGGTCGAATTCTTTTTGGGTTATCTTTGCCATTTTCTTTGTCCTCTGCTAATAAATTGTGTAAAAGTAATTGACTTTTATCTATTAATTTACTATTCTAATTATAGGTCATACGGTGCAAAATAACAACCTAAAAATACATACCATTTGACTCGAAAATGTATAATATTTGACATATTAGCAATAAAGTGTTGATTATTATACCACATTTTTGACAAATTGTTGCTACTTAATAATTAGTTAATATTGCGTTAACATTTAGTTAACAAAGCAAAAAAATGTATATTTGTCAAACAAATTATAAAGGGAGATTATTATGGACAAGACGAAAAAGGACAGACGATTCAAGCGTACTCAGCAGCAGTTATTGTTGGCGTTGAAAGAATTGATAAATACCAAAAGTATAATAAATATTTCCGTAAGAGAGCTTGCGGAGCTTGCCGACGTAAACAGAGCGACTTTTTATCTTCATTACAGAGACCCATACGATATGCTCGAGCAACTTGGCAATGAGTTTATCGACAATATGAAGTCAATTCTTATCAAGGACAACGAGAGCTTCAATCCCGCCAAAAGTTTTGTCAATCTATATAAATACGTTAAAGAGAATTACGATATTGCGTACATTCTTTTTTCGCCCAATTGCGACAGCGGATTTGGAAGACATTTGGAGAGGTCGCTTGAGAAGTTTTGTTTTGACAGCTGGATAGTGCGCGCAAAAGACGACGATTCTCGCAATTGCGACTATTACAGCGTATATCTTGTCGCAGGTATCAAAGCTTTGCTGGAAAAGTGGATTTTCGACGGTTTCGTCGAGACGCCGGAAGAAATGGCAAAACTTTCGCAGTACTTTATGATGTATGGCGGCAAGCAATTTTGGGAGTAGTGCAAAATAATTTAACTTTTGTTAAATTATTTTGCAGTTATGTTTTGCCTACGGCAAAGTTATATTGTTGCTACGCAATAGTTATATTCCTACTTCGTAGGAGTTATATTAAAATGAGTATACTTCCAAGTATACTCATTTTAGTTATTGATTATATTATCCTTAGCTAAAAGTGAATATATTTGCAAGTATATTCACTTTTAATATAACTGCTTGCAAGCAAGTAATATCACTTTCGCATAGCGAAAATATAACTGCCACGTAGTGGCAATATAACTTAAAAGGTCGTATCTTACGACCTTTTAAACATTCTGTCTTTATCTGTGATTTTTCTTAAAACTCTGCAAGGATTGCCCACGGCAATTACGCCCTCGGGAATATCTCTAGTTACGACGCTGCCGCTACCGATTACGGAGTTTTTGCCGATAGTAACTCCGCCGTTGACGATGACGCCGCTTGCAAGCCACACGCCGTCGCCGATAGTGATAGGCTTTGCGTACTCAAGGTCGTATACGCCATCTAGGTATTGTTGTATAATCCTTTCGTCGGCTACCAACGGGTGCACGGGCGTTGCGATTGTGACGTTGGGACCAAACATAACGTTGTCGCCTATAGTCACAGGAGCTACGTCGAGAATAACGCTGTTGTAATTAGCGTAAAAGTTTTCGCCTATAGAGGTATTGCAACCGTAATCAAATCTGATTGTCGGCTCAAAATAAAAATCTTCTTTATGGCTTTTGAGTACGCTGTGGAGCAAGTCGTATCTCTTTTGCTGTTCGTCTTCGTTTGAGTTGTTGTATTCCACGCACGCTTGACGCACCTTTTTTCTCAATGCCACAAGTTCGGGATCAGTGGGATTATAAAGTTGACCTGCCACCATTTTTTCTCTTTCCGTCATATTGCCACCTCGAATTAATATATTATATATCAATATTATATCAAGCGGAGTAGCGCTAAGTCAATGATAAATTTTCCACTGTTACTTTACAAATTTTTTACGCAGTTAGAAATTTTTGTGTATTGACAGAGTAGACGGCGATAATTATAATATACAAGGCTATCTTGGCGCAATTGCCATTTGGCTGAGAGGTAGTAAATGAAAATTGACGTATTGATAATAGGCGCAGGACCTGCGGGAATATTCACGGCTTTGGAACTTATCAAGAAAAAGTCAGGTAAGAGCATTGCAATAGTGGAAAAGGGCGCGTCGATAGAGCGCCGTCACTGTCCCAAGAGCGAGATGGGCAAGTGTGTCAATTGCAAAAACTGCGCAATTACGACGGGTTTTTCCGGCGCGGGAGCGTTTTCCGACGGCAAGTTATCTTTGAGTCCCGACGTGGGCGGAGATTTGCCCGACCTAATCGGCAGAGAGTTGGCAGAGAAGACGATAGAGTATACTGACAATATATACCTCGAATTTGGCGCGGACACGCACATCGAAGGTCTTTCCAATCCTCAAAAGGTCAAGGAGATACGCAAGAAGGCAATCAAGGCGGGATTGAAACTCGTCGACTGTCCTATCAGACACATGGGCACGGAAAAGGCTCACGACATATATTATTCTATCGAAAAGTATCTTTTGGACAACGGCGTGCAAATGCTTTTTGATACGCCTTGTCTTGATCTCATTATCGAGGACAACGTATGCAAAGGCGCGATTGTTAAGAAAGGCAAAAATGAGACGTCGCTATATGCCGACAAAGTTGTAGTAGCCACAGGCAGAAGAGGCGCGGATTGGCTTGAGAGAGCGTGCAAAGCTCACAACATAGAGCATCAGCCCGGGACGGTTGACGTAGGCGTACGCGTTGAGGTGCGCAACGAGATAATGGAAGAAGTCAACGAAACTCTTTACGAATCCAAGTTGATAGGCTATCCCGAGCCCTTTAAAAACAAAGTCCGCACGTTTTGTCAAAATCCCGGCGGATACGTCGCGCAGGAGAATTACGACAACGGACTTGCCGTAGTCAACGGACACTCTTACAAAGACAAGAAATCTGAAAATACCAATCTTGCGATACTTTGTTCGCACAACTTTAGAGAGCCTTTCAATCAACCTATTGAGTTTGCAAAAAAAGTTGGCGAGTTGACAAATATGCTTGGCGCAGGCAGAATAATGGTGCAGAGATACGGAGATATTCTCAGCGGAAAGCGCACGTGGCAAAGAGAATTGGAGAGTTGCAACGTTCGCCCCACGCTCAAAGACGCAGTCGCGGGGGATATCACTTCGGCTTTGCCTTACAGGTCAATGATAAGCATACTCAACTTTATCAAGCAGATGGACGAAGTAGTCCCAGGATTTGCAAGCAGCGAAACCTTGCTTTATTCTCCCGAACTCAAATTTTACAGCAACAAAATCAAAATGGACGCGCATTTCAATACAAGCGTAAAAAATCTCCATTGCCTAGGAGATTCGTCGGGGTGGACTAGGGGGTTGATGATGGCGTCGGTTATGGGAGTGTTGATGGCTCGACAACTTTAAGTAACCGACTGCGTATATCAGCGCGCCTTTCACCCTACTGCAGGACTCGAGAAGTCGACGTGTACGGCAAGTACACTTGACGACTTCATCTCGCCTTTGAGCGGACGAAAATAACACCAATCTCCGCAGTCGAGACAAGCGTTTTCCCAAAAAGTCTTGTCATTTCGACCGCAGCGGAGAAATCTCAATTCGATTAAAAAAGCGTATACGAAAAGTATACGCTTTATATATCAATATATATTATATTTAATCCATAAATTCAGCGACAAGGTCTTTCATAGAGTACTTGCCTTTTTGTTTGGTTGCAAGGAAAAGACCTGCGCGAATTGCGCCTTGGGCAAATACCATTCTTGATTGAGCTTCGTGCTTTATCGTGATTACTTCGTCTTTGCCAATGAAGAGCACGTCGTGCTTGCCGACGATAGTTCCGCCTCTGACAGCGTGGATACCAATCTCGTTGTTTTGACGCTTGCTATTCTTGCCTTGTCTGCCGTAGATAAACTCTTTGGAATTATCAAATTCTTCGTTGATAGCCTTTGCAATAGACAGGGCAGTGCCCGACGGAGCGTCGACTTTTTGATTGTGGTGTTGTTCTACTATCTCCACTTCAAAGTTGTTGCCGAGGAAGTTCGCGGCTTTACGGCACAACTCAATCATGAGGTTTACGCCAAGCGACATATTGCTGGATTGGAATACGGCAATGCTCTTGCTTGCTTCGTCAATTTTTGCCTGTTGCTCTGCGCTGTATCCGGTGGTTGCAAGCATAATGCCGCACTTGTGGGCGAGAGCATACTCGAGTATTTCGTCCAATGCGTCTGGACGGGAGAAGTCAATAATTACGTCGGCATTGACGTCAACGTCCTTTCCGCTCTTGAATACAGGCGCGGAAAATTTAGACGGGTCTGCGAATTTATCCACGCCTCCTACGCATTGAGCGTTTTCAAAAGAGGGTAGACATTCGAGAATATTTTTTCCCATCTTACCGCCGATACCCCAAATCAAAATCTTCGTCATATCACACCTTTAAATTATATTGAGTCTTTGCATTTCTTCTTTAAGCGTCTTTGCTTTGCCTTCGCTCATAGGAGTGAGCGGAAGTCTCAACTCGTTTTGGCAAAGTCCGAGGAGAGAGCAAGCGTACTTAATAGGAATTGGGTTGACTTCGCAGAAAAGCAAGTCTACGAATTTGTCGTACTTGTTCAAGAGCAAATCTGCCTTGTCAAAGTTCTTTGCATTGGCATACTTCATAATCTCGGCAAATTCTTTAGGCAAAGCGTTGCTTGCCACGGATATGAGGGTAGTTCCGCCAAGTCTTGCAATATCCACAGCGAGTTTATCGTCGCCGCTCATAAGTTGCAACTGCGTTCCATTGATAGCTTCTGCCGTCTTTGCAATTTGCTCCAAGTTACCGCACGCTTCCTTAATACCCACGATAGAGGGGATCGAATGAGCCAATCTTCCTGCCGTCTCGGGGAGGATATTGACGCCCGTTCTTCCTGGTACGTTGTAGATTATCATAGGTAAGTCGCACTTGTCGGCAATTGCCTTATAATGCAGATATAATCCCTCTTGCGTACATTTGTTGTAATAGGGGGTTACCACCAAAATGCCGTCTGCGCCTTCTTCCTTTGCAAGGATAGAATTTTCCACGGCGGTTTGCGTACAGTTGGAACCTGTGCCAAAGATAACCGGCACGCGGCCGTTCACTTGCTTGAGAGCAAAGTCGCGGAGCGCTTTCTTTTCTTCGCCGGTCATAGTGGCAGGTTCGCCGGTCGTACCTATAAATACGATACCGTCGATACCGCCGTCAATTTGATATTCAATAAGTTTTGCAAAACTGTCATAATCTACGCCCGACTTAGTGAACGGGGTAATTATTGCAGTCATAGTACCTTTAAATAGCATAGTATACCTTTTTTGTTTGGTTATTCTTTATATTATATTTTGCCGTTTGCAATCATATACTCGGCAATTTGAACTGCGTTGCTTGCAGCGCCCTTGCGGATATTGTCAGCGACAACCCATAGGTTACAACCGCTTTCAACGGTGTCGTCAAGACGGATACGTCCAACGTAAACTTCGTCGTGTCCCGTAGAGTCGATAGGCATAGGGTACTTGTTGTTTGCTACGTCGTCGACGATAACGATACCTTTTTGACCTTTGAGAGCTTCGATGATACCTTCTTTAGTGCAAGGTTTGTTAAATTCGAGGTTGATAGATTCAGAGTGAGAGTTGAGCACAGGTACTCTTACCGTCGTAGCAGTAACTTTGATTGATTGATCGCCAAGTATCTTCTTGGTCTCTTTCATCATCTTTTCCTCTTCTTTGGTATATCCGTTGTCGAGGAATACGTCGATATGAGGCAAGCAGTTGTTAGCTATCTGATATGGGAATTTCTTTGTCTCGTACTTTTCGCCGTTGACGAAAGCCTTGAGACCTTCGAGGAGGTCGTTGTATCCTGCAACGCCTGCGCCGCTTACCGCTTGGTAAGTGCTGTATACGATTCTCTTGATGCCGTACTTGTCGTGGAGCGGCTTAAGAGCTACCATAGCTTGAATGGTAGAGCAGTTTGGATTGGCGATAATGCCGTGATTCCAATCAATATCTTGGGGATTGACTTCGGGTACTACGAGCGGAACGGTCGGATCCATTCTCCATTGGCTGGAGTTGTCGATAACGACAGCGCCGCATTCTGCGAATACTGGAGCAAACTTAGCGCTCGTCGAACCGCCTGCGGAGAAGAGAGCGATGTCTACTTTGTGCGCCTTGACGTTTTCTTCCGTCAATTCGATTACGGTGTGGGGCTTGCCCATAAAGTCAATGACTTTGCCTGCGCTCTTTGCAGAAGCAAAAAGATAATAATTCTCGACAGGCAATTTCTTTTCGGTAAGCACTTCGAGGAACTTGTTGCCTACCATACCGGTTGCGCCTACTACGGCTACGTTGTATTTTTTCATATTGTTTAATCTCCTTGAGATAAAAGTATTTTCGTTCTAAGTTTACTAGGGCATAAAAATATGCTTTGCGAAAGGCAAAGCATTAAAATTGACATAATAATGTGTCAGTTTAAGCGCTTCACCTATTCAAGGTGACAGTCGCAGGGTTATTTACCGTAGCGACCAACCGCATACCGTTACAAGATAGATATACGATTTCGGCAAAATATCCTTTCTTGGGCGCGTCTTGTCGCGTGAATCCCAATACTTTTATATTCTGCGCCTCTGTAAACTAAGAGTATATTATCACATTATTTTTAATAAGTAAAGCAAATTTAATAAATTATTTTTTTCTTAATATAGGATATTATATATATAAAATCAATTTTAGATTTATTTTCCGACAAATATTTCAACTATCTTACTTACTTTTATGCTGCTCAAGATAATTTATGGGCAATAACGTTTGCTTAAATAAAAAAAAGAGTGTATACTGTATGAGTTAAATAATCAAAATTTTACGGAGAGAGTATGAGCGCTGCAAACAATTTAGCAAAAAAACTCGTTTTGAAAAGAGACTTATCCCCGGAGGGAAGAAAGACTAACGAAAGGGGAAGACTTGGTCAGGTAAGAATGGCGATATCGGCAAATATGACTAAGATGGTATTGCTCAACTTGATTATGGTCGTTGCGTGCGCGCCGCTTATTGCGACGTATTTCGTAATGAGATCGCAAGAGAACGCGGCAGTTGCGGGCTTGAATTTCAGCACGGGTATAGGCGTAGGATTTGGTGTAACTGACGATACGTTGCTTGCGATAGAGAGAATATACGACATAAGACTTATGGGCTACGGACTCTCGATATTCCCGACTTGTTTGCTGGTGGGATTGTTTGCGTCGGGACTTTATTACTGTTGCCGTAATATGCTTTGGAAAGCCAACGTCAAGTTGATCAAACACTTCTTCAGAGGTATCAAGAGAAATTGGTATAAATATATGATTTCATTTGCATGGCTTGGCGCGCTTGCTACGGGCTTTGCATGTTCGCTCATTACTGTACTCAAGGAGACCGCGCTAAACGGCAGCGCCAACGCAGGTTGGTGGGTACTGATGATATTCATTGGCATATTGGCTCTTTTGAGCGCTTTGTATATGATGATAGGACAGGGTATGTACGTTACCTACAAGTATAAAATGAAAGAATATATCGTCAATACGTGTTGTCTTACGCTTTTGTTGATACTGCCTACGCTAATAATTACTGTATTTTTCGCGGGAATAATGGCGTTGAGTTTTATCAACTTTGTGGGAATATTTATACTCGTCATAATGGTAATGATAGGCTTCAGCGCATTTGCAATGTTCAACTTGGCTTTCTCTCAATACGCGACGGACAATTTTATCGCGTATATGTATGAAGAAGAGCAGAAAGCTATCGTAAAAGAGCAAGAAAAGCAAGCAAAACTGCGCAACAAAGAGAAGAAAAAACAAGCTCAAAAGAATAATTATCAAGGCAAAAAGAAAAAGAGATAATACGATATATGGGCGCATACAGCATATTAGCAAAGTATTACGACGCGCTAATGGGCGACTTTGACTACGACGGCTATTTTGAGTTGATAAAAGATAAACTTGTCGGCGAGGGAGTCGATTTGGCTTGCGGATCTGGCGAGATGACTATCAGGCTTGCTAAGGGCGGCAGAAAGATGATCGGCATGGATTTGAGCGGAGAAATGCTCAACGTTGCCACTCAAAAGGCAAAGAAGTCTGGACTTGACGTCAAGTGGATAAATCAAGATATGACGGAGTTTGAGCTCAATCATGCGGTAGACTTTATCACTTGCGTATGCGACGGAGTCAACTATATCTTAGGCAAGGACGTCCAAAAGTTTTTTGACAGAGTATACGGCGCGCTTAAGGCAGGCGGGAAGTTTATCTTTGACGTATCTTCTAAATACAAACTTGAAAAGATACTCGGAGACAATCTCTTTTGCGAGGACTACGACGACGTGACGTATATTTGGTCCAACACTTTGGGCGAAGGCTACGTCGATATGGATATAGACTTTTTCGAGAAGATAGAGGGAGATACATACAGACGAATAGAAGAGAGCCACAGACAGTATATTCACGGTATCGACTTTATCGAGTCTTGTCTTGAGAATTGGAATGTCGAGGTTTTTGACGGCGAGACGTACGACAAACCTACTGATAAGTCAAAGAGGATTATTTTCGTCGCAGAAAAATAATCGAATATATATTCTACAAAAGATAATCTAGATTAGTATTGAAACTAAATCAATACTTTTTCA
The DNA here is from genome assembly GCA_947176265.1 of uncultured Clostridia bacterium. Classification (GTDB taxonomy): domain Bacteria; phylum Bacillota; class Clostridia; order Christensenellales; family UBA3700; genus RACS-045. Next base: position 8,701 of record CAMWQA010000049.1, read on the forward strand.
CTATGCACAATTACCTATTACTTTAATTTAGAGGGACTTATGATAAAAAGAGCAATTCTATTTGGCGGAAAAGCCATAGTAAGCGTTTTGGACACGACTACGACAGTTAACGACGCAATTAAGATTCACGGATATTCTTCATCCGTAGCGGCGGCTATGGGTAAGGCTTTGACAATGACTGCTTTTATGAGCGCAGGCTTTAAGGGCGCGGGCAACAAATTGACGCTAATTATCGACGGCAACGGCGAAGGCGGAAAGATGGTGTTGTGCGGAGACTTTGGCGCAAAGGTAAGAGGATATATTCAAAATCCCAAGGCTTGCGAAGGACGGCAGGTAAGCGTATCGGATATCGTGGGCAAGAGCGGCTATCTCAACGTCATCAAGGATTTTGGACTCAAAGAACCTTACAACGGACTTTCGCAAATTGTCAACGGCAATATTGACGAGGATTTTGCATACTATTTCACTACGTCGGAACAACTTCCGTCGGCTGTAGCGTTGGGAGTCAAAATGCAGGACGGCAAATGCGTCAAGGCGGGCGGAATAATAGTTCAGCCAATGCCCAATTGCTCTGAAGAAGAGATATTTATTTTGCAAGATATAGTATCAAATTTTACCGACGTTGCAACGCTTTTGAGCGAGAAGAGCGCGGCTGAGATAGTTGATTTTTATTTTGGACACTTTGAGATTTCGCATTTGCCAGATATTTACGAAGAATATAAGTGCAGTTGCTCTAAGCGTAGAATTGAAGAAATGTTGCTCACGTTGGGCAAGAAAGAAGCTCTTGATATTGTAGAGACGCAAGGGCAGATACAAGTCGGTTGCGAATTTTGCAATAGTAAATACGTGTTTACAAAAGAAGACGTACAAAGGATGTTTAAATGATAAAGTTTCCCACTACGATAAGCGAATATACCGACAATCAGTTTTGGTATCGAGGTATCGACGAGAGTATAGCAAGGCGAATACTCGTGGATTTGCGCAAGATTCAGGACGAAAAAGAGCTTGATTTACGCAAAATGTACCTCGCGCATTTTTATTGTAAAATCGGGAACTATAGGCTTGCAATGACTTTGGCAAAGGGTTTTTTGCTTGAAAACAAACTTGTTGACGACGCGGTTGCGCTGATAAAGAAAATTTGTATGGCGGATAGAGACGTAGAGAATTTTGCTACTCTCATAAAGCTGATCGACAGACTATATCACGGCAATCCGCCGTTGAGTTTTTTTAACGACGCGGACGGATTAGACGCGTTGGCAGTCGCGTATGAAGACAGAGACACCGGCAAAGGACAGATAATATACGACGCCAATATGGCAAATTATTATCAAGACGGCAACTTGATTTTCTCCGTCGAGGATAAAAATTACGACGCTTTCGTAAAGGATTCCGCCGCAAGATATTTGCTGTCTGAAGGTCAGCCCGAGGAAGCAATAGATATGCTTTTAAAGTTGAATATGTCAAAACTCAAGACAGGAGTAAGGCTCTTTTGTCATCAGACTTTGGCAAGAGCGTACTGTATGTTGGGGAAGTTTGACGAGGCGTACGGTTACGTCGAGTTGTTAATGCAAAACGACGTGTATATGCCAGAAATGACTGATATATTCATGAGTTTATACGCGGCAGGTTCTCCGCATTTTAACGAGATGAAGGAGTTTTTCTTAAACTACAAGCATTTTGGGAATATACAGCTTGGGGATATGCATTCGCTTGCAAAAGATATTGACGACGAGGATTTTTGGGAAAAGATTTACGACAACAATCCAATAGATCCGTCAGATATAAGCGAAGAGACTTATCTATTCAAAGGCATACTTGCTTTCAATAATCATGACTACCAATTGTCAGACAGGCTGTTTAAACGCTCCGGCGCGTTATACGGCAGTTTTGGCAAGTCTATGTTGTACAGATACTTTCTTGACTGCTATCTGAAGAAACTCAAAAAAGGTAATAAAGTAGACGGTATGCCAAGTCAGTTGTATACCGCGCGCGTTGACGACGTATATGATTTTATTGACAAAAAGTTGTTTTCAAAGCTCAAAAAGTGCTTGAGCAAAGAGGATTTTGTCAAGAGCGCCGCTGACAATATGCTAGAGCTTGACAATATGCTGTCGGGGGTATCGACAAAGGTTTACGACATAGCAGAAATCGTCAATAGGGTATACGGATTTAATTATCTTCCTGCGCGCGACCTTATCAAAAAGGTTGTCGTCGACGACGAATACAACGTATTTATTCGCGCCGTATGCCTTGCCGTTTATATGATGCAATGCGGCAAAAAGAAGTTGATATTAGGCAAATACATCTATGAAAATCCCTTTATCCGTAATTTTAAGATTGACGAAGACAGGCAGCCCTTTGCGTACGGCATTGCCATATACGCCGCGTTGACTATGCTTGGCGGCGCGGATAAAGAGGCTATTGAAGACGATTGCAATATTCTCCAAAAGATATATTCGACTGCGGCAGGAAACTTTTCGCAAATCTCTCCGCTTGCCGTATTTGGAGTGATAATTGCGTATTTTAGCGAAGAGAAAGTCCAATACGATAAAGACGTCGTCAAGAGACGCGAAGTCAAAGAGTTTGCCAAAGTTTTTGTTGACGGAACGATGCAAGCAAATAAATCGGCAAAATTTGACGACGAAGATATTTTTGACTTCTATAGACTCTGTTTGGACGTATTAGGTAAAAAGTAAAGATTACATTTTGCCATTTCGACCGCAGCGGAGAAATCTCAACCTATTAAAATATTTAATTAAATTTATTGCGAAACCGCATCTGTTATGTTATAATATACGAGTAAAATTGTTGCCATTCGGCAAATATGAGAGGTTTTATGATATTCAAAAGAATGGAAGCATTCGGTTTTAAATCGTTTGCAGACAAAATTGACGTTCCGCTCAACGAGGGTATTACGGCTATCGTAGGTCCAAACGGATGCGGAAAATCCAATGTCGTCGACGCAATCAGATGGGTGCTTGGCGAGCAGAGCGCCAAGACTTTGCGTGGTAAGAATATGCAAGACGTTATCTTCAAAGGTACGGCAATCAGAAAGGAATTGTCGTTTTGCGAAGTATCTTTGACTTTTGACAATACGTCTAGGATATTCGATTACGATATTGACGAACTCGTACTGTCGAGAAAGTTATACCGTTCGGGCGATAGCGAGTATTTTATCAACGGCACGCAATGCAGACGCGCCGACATTCAGAATTGTATCCGCAATACCGGTCTTGGAAAAGAAGGCTACAGCATCGTCGGACAGGGCAGAATCAACGAGATTATCAACGCTAAGCCGGAAAACAGAAGAGCCATATTTGAAGACGCTGCGGGCGTATTGGGCTTTAAGAAAAACAAAAAAGAGGCAGAAAAGAAACTCGCCGATACGCAGACCAATCTTGACCAAATCAGAATAGCAAAAGATACGTTGGAAAGTCAGCGTAATACTTTGGAGCGCCAAAGTAACGACGCGCGCAACTATCTCAATATAAGAGACAGATTGAGAGCTTTGGAAGCCAACGAATACATATATCAGTTTGAAAATCACGAAACCAACAAGAACAAAATCGAGACGAGATTGCAAGGTTTCGTTGAAGAATATAATCAAAAATTTCTCGAAAGCGAAAACTACGGCGTAGAATATAACAAGAGAAATATCGAATTGCACAACGTAGACGTCAAAATCGACAAGTTGAAAGACAAGGCTCTCGAGATAGCCGTCAAGACGGAATCAGTCAAAGGTCAAGGTATGAACTTGCAAGAGAGACTCAACTCTCTCAATACTCAAAAACAAGACTGCCTGCAAAGACTTATGCAAAGCGAAAAGATTCTTGAAGATAGGAATTCGGAGCTCAAGACGGCGCAAGAGCATTGCAATATGGCTTTGGAGGACAAGCGCGAGGCGGACAAAGAATTTGCAAGTTGCGACAATGAGTACGTCGGCATCGTGCGTGAAATGGCGGACAGAGACCAAAAGATAAAGGACGCCAATCAAGAACTTCTCAACGCCGTTACGCAAGAAGGCGAGACCAAAGTCGATATCGGTAAGTTGACTACACAAAAAGAATTTATTCTCAACCGTATTGCAGAACTCAACGCGGAGATTGCAGAATACGACAAAGAGATAAGAGAACTCGAGGAACTCAAGAGAGAGCACGAAAAGGTGCTTTTGAGCAAAAAGAACGACCTCAACAGACTTGGCATAAGCCGTAACGAGGTATTGAGCGAAATAAGAAATCTCAAGGAAGAACAAGACGTTGCAAGAAGCCGTTACGGCGAAATCAACGTAAGCATATCTGCGTGCAAACAGCAGATTGAGACATACAAAAACTTCAAAAAAGAATACGGCGCGTTTAGCAATACCGTCAAGCTTTTGATGGGCGATCGAGAGCATAACGACGAGCTTCAAGAGCGTATTTTGGGCGTAGTAGTAGACCTTGTCAAAGTTCCTAAAGAATACGAGACGGCTATCGAAGTCGCTATAGGCGGAGGTCTTCAAAATATCGTAGTCGAGGACGAGGACGACGCAAAATACGTCATCAATTATATCAGAGAAAGACAGTACGGAAGATTGACTTTCTTACCTCTCACGAGCGTAAAGAGAA
>CAMWQA010000050.1 GCA_947176265.1 uncultured Clostridia bacterium
GTCAGTAAAAGTATACCTTTTTTGGAATAAGTATACTGTGTACAGATGATATAAGGAGTAATGCAATGAAGATAACTAGAAGACATATGGGTATGACGTTGATTGCGCTTGCGTTTATATTGCTTTTAGCGATGAGTGTAATCTTGAACGGTCTTATAATAGATAAAGCGGAGACAGCAGCTTTAGATTCTAATAGGTCTGATTTGATTGAAGATGATTTGCTTATTTTAAACCGTACTGAAAGGACGGACGGAAAAGTATTTAACAACAATGCTTTGACAGCTTTATACAAGAAATTGGCAGGAGAAAATGCAACTTACGCTACTGTTGCAGGGTTAGCGGCACAGGCTAAGAGCGATACTACAAAGAATATCCATTCGGGAAAAAATTCCGGAGAAATCAGAAAAGATAATGGCGGTAACGACATAGTAGTGAAAGTCGGCGAATTAGAGTGGATAGTGACGTCATTGTCTACAGATAAGAATGGTAACCCTATAGTTACGTTGTGGCTAAAGGATACGACTGATAAAGTTGAATGGAACAAATGGTATGCAAATAATTCATCTTATGCATATCCGTCAAATATGTATTCTTCAAGTTATATTAGGGCATACATTCTTGACGGCATAGGTTCAAGTAATGAAAAAATTGGTTACGTCGCAAATGAGGGAGACGAATCGCTTACTGATTTTAATCCCGCTGACCGCTTAGGAAATTATCCATACGGCATATTTACCAAAAACAATGCGTCGGGTAGTATCACCAAATATATAGTTAAGCCTAAAGACATCCCGTATCAAGAAGTGGGTACCATTTATTCAGTATCCAAAGGTATTTGCAATTGGCCTGCTGGAGCTAACGAGGCCCTAAAGACGGTTGAAGCAAGCCAATGGGGACAAAAATATAATGAAGTAGCCCTTCAAAATAAAACGGGTTATTATAATTGGGGAGAAGATTATATTTGGTTGCCGGCGCTTGCGGAAACAGGTTGGAGCGACCAAGGAGTAGCAGGCATGTGGAATATGGATTCTACGTCCAGAGCAGGTTCGGATAGAACTTGGACGAGATCGGGAAACTCCACAGAGGGTATTAATTACGCAAATTTAGTAGAAGCCAATGGAAATCACAGTTTCACCAACGTCAATTCCAAATTGTTGGTGCGTCCTGCTTTTCACCTTAATTTAAAATTAGCAAACGATGATGCTCTTACTTATCTTGATGCGCCAATTCTTTCCGTAAGCAATCCGTATAACGGACTGGAACAAAACCTTGGCAATATAACGGACAAGACAAAGACAAAATGGTATGATTCTACCAAAATAGACGTTGTATTTGAAGGCAATATGACTGACGTGGGAACGTATAAAGGTAAGGCAACGATTACCGCACCTGGCACTGTCTTCAAGGGTATGCCCAACACTACAGATCCGCTGCATATGGAAAGCGATGCCGTGCGTTGGTTTGAATATACCATTACTAAAAAACCGATAGGGGTAGACACGTCGTTAAAGGACAACGTCCCGCAAGCCGTAGCAAAATCAGGAGCTGTGTATTCGCGAGATTCGGGCGATAAAGCGCCCAAGTTTGGGTTTACGTATAAAAGCAGTGACGGCAAGTCTTATACCCAATATCCCACAGGCATCATAGGCGATTATACCGCCGCCGTCAATATTACCAATGAGTGTAACTATATGCTTGACGACACGTATACTATTGATTTCAGTATACAAAAAACGCGATTGCCCGAGTTTAGTATAGATACGAGTCCAAAAGAGTATTACGGCGGAACTTATACCTTTAATTTGTCGCCCAAGACTAATTTGGATAAAATTAAGGTCACTGTTAATTCGCCTGCGACGTATAAAGACGGGGTAGTCACGTTGAAAGAAGTTGGGAAGTATACCGTCACAATAGCTTTGGCAGATGACGGCAAGGACACTTGTTGGGATACTGCTGACAACTCAATTGCGCCGTACGATATAATACTCAACGTTACGCAAAAGAAACTTACTCCGACAATAACTTGCAGTGACGAAGATTACGGTTGGGAATTTGGAGAAGCGCCGACGTTCACAATCACTGACGATAGAGTGAGTGGAGAAAACGTAGATTACCGCATATATTATCTCAAGTCGGGTAGCGATCGCAAATATGATTTTGCAGACGAGGGTATGCAATTTACCGCCAACGGGTTAGTATTGACGATGCCGAATGATTTCCCCATAGGTAATTATAAATTGGGAGTTGAACTTGCGGATACCAACGGCAACTATTATATCGAAGGCACGAGTAAGACAAGAGATTTTTCCGTAGTAGGTAGCGATATCAAGGTTACTGCAAGTTCCATAAAGTGGCAAGTCAACAACAAGGCTATAGACGAATTGACCAACGGAAAGTTGATTTTGACGTACAACGGCAGTCCGTTTAAGTTTGGTGTCGACGATAGCAATCTCAAAGATTTAGGTGTCAAAATCGATTCTTCTAAGCAAGGCACGATTGACGGATTCAGCGGTAAGATCGAGCAGACCGACGTAGGCGATTCTTTTGCGGTGACGGTGCATCTTTGCAATTACGATGATACTTACGAGACGTATAGCGGAAGCTTTGATCTAATCTATGAGATACAAAAGGGCAAGTATGATTTAAGCAAGGTTAAGTGGAACTATAACTCCAACACAGTTTGGAATTTCAACAATGATTGGTATACTGTAGAGATTACTATAGGTATGCCTAGCGGTCTTAGCGTAAAAGAAACGGATTACGACGGTAACAAACAGAAATTTGCAGGTGACGGATACGTCGCTAAAGTAGTTAGGTTTACCAATAGCAATACCAACTATGTTACGCCGTTGTCAGGTAAACCCGAGACGTATGACGGAGAATTTGAGTGGAGTGTAACTTGGAGTATAGGCAAAGCTACGATTGACGTCGAATGGGAAGACGAAACTGTTGCAGGATTGCAATTCAAAGTACCGCGTGTCATCGGCAACAACGGTCAACATATAGACAGCAGAGGATATATGTATTATAAGTATGTTGACGGAGAAGTGGGAGAGAAAATACCGGTTGAGAGTATCGAAGTTGGCGACAGCGCGGTAAGATACTGGATAGAAGCAGTATTGACAGAGAATGCCCAACAAAACTACGTAATTAGCGAAGACAGCAAGATGACGGTGTTTATTGTGGGGAGTAACTTCGAGCGAGTCAACGTCGAGCTTGAAGATACGTTGTATATGTACGACGGCACTCCACACGGCGGAAAACTCAAGATGACTTTGGGTACTTTGGATATATCTAAGATACATACGGAATATTACAAAGACAGTGTAGACGATGCAAATAAGGTCGACGGAGTTCCTGTAGATGCGGGAAATTATGTAATAGTCCTCAGTTTGGATAAGAGCGATGAAGAAAATGGATATTTGTTGAGCAAGACGCAATTGACGTATACCATAGATACCGCCAAGATAATTGCAGTATGGAATACTAACGGACAGATACCCGTACTTGCAAATCTAGATGAAAATCTCAAAGAGGTAGTCGGATATATCTATTACGATGCAGAGGGCAAAGAACTCGAAGCGGGCGCAACCTTGGAAATGGGTAAGACCTACAGGGTTAAGGCTATAATCAAGGGGAATTACAGCAACAACTATGCGTTTATTGCAGAGGACGGCGAAACGATACTCGAAGATTCGACCGCAACGGGCGAAGAAGAGTTTACACTTAAGGACAAGCACAACGGCGACGGTAATAACGTTGGCATAGGTAGCGGAGATCCGAACGCAGGCGCGATTGACGAGTTGCTTGCCAAGTTAATGGGATTACCTCTATGGCAATTGATAGTCAGTGTGATAAGTATTATATTGACAATTATATTTATGTCGAAGACTGCAAGTTACAATGCAAAACGCAAGAAGTTCAACAAAAAAACTGACAAGATTGATAAGGTCTATGCGGTGGGTGCATTCTTAGGCATAGCCTCTACTATATGGACGGCAATAGCTTGCGTACTCATTGCCTTGGCAGTTGTATCTTTGATAATAATGCTCGTTGCCAAGAGCAGATGTAACAAAGCCGAAGAAGAGTATGAAGACCGTCTTGACGAATACAATCGCATCAAGGCCGAGTCTGACGAGAGAAAACGCGATGAAAATATGCGTATGATGCTTATGGGTATGCTCGGTAACAACGGCGGACAGTTCTCTCAGCAAGGCGCAAGTATAGACGATATGCGTATGATGATAAACGATGCCGTAACGGCAATGTTGCCCAATGTTCAGCAATACCTGCCTCAACAAGCATCCACAAACGACGACCTTGTGGAGAAGTTGCTTGAGAAGACAGAAAAGAATGAAGAAACAATCCAAAAACTGATGAGAAAGATTGTAGATCAACCTACCGAAAAGGTAATAGCAAGAGAGGTCGCAGTTGCAAATGCTAACGATGAGACTGTCAAGACTATACTCGAAGGTCAGAGGGTAATAATGCAACAGCTTGCCGAGCTGTCTGCAAAACAGAACAATCAACCGCAAGTAGTGGAAAAGGTAATTGAGAAAGAAGTACCTGTTGAAAAGATAGTGGAAAAAGTCGTCGAGGTGCCGGTAGGGAAGATAGTTGAGAAGCAAGTCGTCAAAGAAGTCAAAGTAGAAGCCGCGACTGAAAAGTCTGCGCCTAGCAAACCCAAGAAAGAGGTTGCGCCTAAGCTCACTCTTGACGAGGCGTACGCAGGGCTCTCTAAACAACAACAAAAGTATTTTGACGGATTGAGACAGTACGCATTGTCAAAACCTGGTAGCAAAGAGAAAAAGTCAACCTACTTCACCGTATTCGGACAGTCTACCGTTAATCCGCTTATGAAGTTGACAATCAAGAAAGACACAGTAGTAGCGCTCTTCAAGATGGAAGACGAGTATCTCAAAGACATCAAGAGAGACGCATCGGGCGACGGCACGAAGATAAAGGTCAAGGAGACTGAAGTAGTCATTGCAGACGCTCAAGCTTGCAAAGCAGCGAAGAATATGATTGACCTTAGAGAAGATCAAATCGAGCGCTACAATGATTTGCTCAAAGAACAAAGAGCAATGAAGAGAAAATAAAAATCAAAGGTGGGAAGTACCCCACCTTTGTCATTCTGAGCGTAGTCGAAGAATCTCCCCGATAAAAAATAATAGAATGTCATTTCGCTAGATAGGATAAATCTCAATCCTGTTTAAAATCAAAAAAGCCAATCGAAAGTTATCGGTTGGCTTTTACCATTTAATATTCTATTAAAATAAATATTTTCCAAAAAAAGTATACTTTTCCTGACCCAAAGGTATTGCAAATAATTTGTATTTAGATTATAATGTATTTGAGAAAATGTCCCTTTTCGCGACCAGTCAGGAAAAGTATACCTTTTTTGGAATTTACGCGAAAAGTCAAAAAAATGAGGTAAATATGCAAAATCTAAAGAAAAGAAGGTCAATAAAGTATATAGTTGCGTGCATTGCCGTAATGCTTAGCATAGTCATTGCTGTAACGAGCGGAGCGCAGTTGTACGACGCTGTCGACACGCACGTTACAACGCCTATGGCAACCCAAACGCCCGACACGGTGTATTCTGCGTTTGAACACGGTTCTGTGTATATGTATACCGACCTAAACAAAGTTGAGGACGCGCACAGTGATCCAACAAAATCGGATACCTCTACCGTTGTCGTAGACAGTACTAAGGATTTCGGTACTTTGGAAAATCCTTACGTAATAAGCAATAATACGCAATGGGAATTCTTTGCGACAAATTCAAGTTCGGGAGCTACGGATAAAACTAAAGTATTCGTATTAGCCAAAGATATTACGTTTACGTCTTCGACTTCTTATGCAGTCGCCAACTTTGACGCTAAATTATACGGCATTGGTCATAGCTTGATAAATTTCTCCAAGAATTTCGGCGCTAATGAAAATTGCGGAGTATTTAGAAAAATAGGCGCAAATGCAATAATTGCCGATTTAAATCTTGATAACGTTTCTATTTCGTCTACCAAAGGCAAAACAGGCTCTCTCGTCGGCGCAACGAGTGGCGGAGATATCTTAAATTGCCATGTAAAGGGAAGTGTGGCCGGTACGGCAAGTATTCCCGGAAGCCCATCGTATACGGATTATGACGGCGTGGGAGGGCTTATTGGCGACGCTAATGGAAGCAATGTCAAAGTATACGTTTACCGTTGCTCTGTCGACGTTAAATTGACGATTACTTCTGAGACGGGCGGATCGACCGGCGGAGGACTTATAGGCGGTTGGACTTGCTCGAGCAGCAATTTGGATTCAGCAATATACGATTGTTTTGTAATTTCGGACGTGATTCAACACGGCGGAAGTAACGGCTCTCGTGACACTTGGTTTGGAGGTATTACCAATTATACCGCGAAATTGGGCAATCAAGCTATAGAAAATTGCGTTACATATATTTCGTTTACGGATAACAGTACTACGAGTAGACATATATACAGCACGCTTCTCAACGGTTGGCCGACAAATTTGTCTAAAATGGTTTTGAAGAACGTTTTTTCCGACGGAGTGTTGGACAAGACAAATTCTACTACAAAATCACTTCCGTCTGCAATTTGGTATGCGGGCGATTGGACTGCAACCGTTGGTTCTACAGCTGGTTCATCCAACTTGAACTGGTATGCCGACAGCTCTTATCAAAATACAGGCGCAAATAATTTTTACACCCAATATAGTTTGACAAACAAACAATACACAGGCGCGACCAATCTTACGCGAGACAATATGTATAGCAAAGCGCGCACTGATTTGCCGGCAAATATTTGGACGCAAAAGAGCAATATCACGACTGCGTTTATGAGAGACGTTGACATAACTTCTACGTCTGGATATACGATAGAAAAAGCTCCTAATAGAAATAAGAGCATCAGGACGGACGATTTTGTTATCAAATACGTCAATATTGTTAATAACGCAGAAGTGTCTTATAACAATGATGAGATTTATAATTATACTGATACTACGCAAATGTATACTCCCAATCCAAGCGGAAGCAATCACATTTTCGTAGGTTGGACGTTGGACAAGACAGGCAATGGCAAGACTTACAAGAATATACCGGCCGGTTTGTACGGCGACGTGACAATGTACGCCGTATGGGACGTACCGCAAGGCAGCATCGAAAAAGCTACGATAATCTCCAAAGAGACTGACGGCGCATTTTCTATAGAATACAGCAAAGACTGCGCTTTGACACTGGAAGGAGATATTGAAGTCACGGGTATGACAAATCCCGACATTACTTACAGTTGGCATTTAGACGGAAGTACGACTGTGCTCGGTAAGTCAAAATCTTATTCGTTATTAAACGTTTCGAATACTGGAGATTACGTACTTGACTACGTGATTACCGACAGTCTCGAGCCGTTGTGGAGACATAGCGGTAGCACGGCTGTACAACACGCCGAGATAACTCCGGCAGTGCTTAGTATCAAGTCGTTTGACCTCAACGTCAAACCGTATTTCGGAAGACCGTACGGCACGGGAGCTACGGCTGACGAAGTCGTGCCTAACCCTGTGATGCAGGATAGCGAAGGCAACGAAATCGAAGGCGAGGCAAAATGGGCAGTTGCTATGGGCACGGTAGGTTGCGGCAGTCAGGAGACTGTAGACGGAATTAATATTACCAAGGTATTTAAGTTTGTTCCCGATTCAAAATACAACGGCAACTGCGGCGACGGCACGGAGAGAACGTACGACGGCGAATTTGAAATGCAGTATTTGCAAATCGTCTACACAATGCCAAAACTAGGCGATCAAGAAATAAAAGAAAATTTGATATTCGGTCAAGCTTATACGTACAAAGAAGTTGCCGATATGTTCCAAGACGGATTTAAGCCGTATATGTTAGATCCCAACTACAATGCGTTGTTCGTAGGGAAGACGCCTGCGTTCGTATTGAACGGTACTTCGATAAATATCAACGACTATAGAATAAGAACGGGCAATGCGTACGAGAGCGCAAAAGACACAATCAATCTTACGGTAGATTTCGTCGATGCGTCTTATACAATTACCTTTAAACCTAACAACGATCAAAGCGATTGGCAATTGCCTAATAAATTGGCGTACAACGTCAAAATACCTACCCAAACTACGCCGACAAATGGAAGTTATATGTTTATGGGTTGGTATTACGACACTGGAGAAGTAGACGGGGCAAATAATCCGGTAATGGCAAAGTGGGATTTTGACGAAGACAGAGTCACGGGAGACTTGACGCTTGAAGCAAAATGGCTTTCGGCAGACTCATTGGTATCGCTGACCGTCGCTCAGGTAAACCCCTTAACCGCGACGGAGAAAATTAAGAAAGGCGATTTGAAAGTTACCGCTTACTTTGCCGACGAGGACGGAAACGAATTGCCAATGGGACTCGAATTGGATTGGGATGATTATTGCGATACGTTGACTTACGATTCGCGCTCTTGGGACGATTGTTTGCACGTGTTTGACAAAGACGATCACGAAATGCAAATTTACTTGAGTTATTCATACACCAATTCAAAGGGCAACACAACTACACAATCTGGAGAATGTACAGTGACCGTTGACCCAATTAATATGACTAGCGAAGCATGGAAGCTTGATTTCGGACAAAACGCCAATAAAGAAATATTGGAAAACGTCGACGGTAGTAAAAAGAATTTGAAAGAGCCCGACCCAAGCGAGTATAGCGGACTGTTTATAGATCATATTACGTATGAATACCGCAATTCGGTAGGCGCTGTAATTCAACCTGAGGACGTAGTAAAAGCGGGAAGATATACCGCGCGCGTCAAATTCGAGATGGTTCACACGGACTATATCGCCAATGATTTGGTCATTACCTTGACGTTGGGAGAATTGACGGAAGTCACGGTAGTATGGGATTACGACGATACCAATCCTTATATGTACAGCGGTCAACCGCAAGCTCCAACGGCAAAGATTTATAGAAGCAACGGTAGCGAGATTACCAACGCTACGTTGACGTATGACGGAGATACCCAAGTTATTGCAAGAGGCAGCTATACTATTACTGCGGTAATCGAGGGTAATTATAAGATAGTTGAGGGCGAGAGTTGCGATTTCAGAATCGTCAAGGCGATATTGGACGCGCCGGCGCTCAAGGATGATAAGGCTATCATCTACGACGGCGCTCAAAAGCAGTTCGCCGATTTGTATGACGTCAATACCGATCTTATCAATATTGAAAACGGCGGAGCAGGTATTGACGCAGGTAATTACACGGCGATATTGAGTCTCAAAGACACCGACAACTGCGAGTGGAGTTCTACTAGCGGCGTGACGGGCGATACGGTGCAAGTTAAGTGGGCGATAGAAAAGAAACATTTGACTGCCGTTTGGGACAGTGACGAGCATATTAGCGACGGCAATGAATTTACGCCGAGCGTCATAGACTTCGTAGGTTTAGCAAGCGTAGACGTTAATGCGGTCAATTACGATACCGACGTTATGTACGAAGGAGATATGGGCAAGGTTGAAGTCGGCGCGTATAACATAAAAGCAATACTCAACACGACGTCGATTTGGACGAAGAACTACGTCTTGGACGGCAGCATAGATTGGGCGTACGTAATCATACCGCAATCGGGAATGCAAGTCGTTACGATAGAATGGCTTAATACCGACTTGATATTCAACGGTAAAGTGCAGATGCCCGAATATATCGTATGGGATAAAGACGGCAACGACGTAACTGATCAAGTCAAGGGTATGTTGACTTTTGGAGGAGATTACGACAAGTCAAAATGGGCGGACGATTACCGATTGACGGTCAATCAACCAGCCAGCACGTACTTCATCAAGAGCGGACTTGTATGCGATTATACCATAAGCATAGACGACAAGGGCAATGGATATAATCCTAATCCCGACGGAGGAGACGATAATAAAGGCGGAGCAGGCGGATTAGACGTTGACAGCATTGTCAATGCACTCAAGGAGTATTGGCAGGCAATCGTCAGCGGAATATGCCTAATATTGACGGTGTCGTTCTTGGCAAAGACGGCAAGCTACGAGGGCAGACGCAAGAGAGCCAACAAGATGGCAGACGAGAGATATAAAGTGTACGCAGGCGCGGTAGGCTTGTTTGGACTCGCGTCGTCGGTATGGACTATTATAGCAATCGCATTCATAGCGTTGACAGTAGTAAGCTTTGTAATAATGCTTATTGCAAAGGGCAGATGCAGAAAGGCAGAAGACGGTTTGGCATTTGCAAGAGAAGACTACGAGCACAACAAAGTCGACCAAGAGGCAAGACAGCGCGATGAGAATATGCGTATGATGCTTATGAGTATAATGGGCGGTCAAGGCGGCAATATGGGACAAGGCGGATATATGGGCGGCTATGGTATAGGCGTTGAAGAAATGAGAGGACTTATCTCCGAGACAGTCACAGCGTTGCTACCGGGCGTTCAACAGGCTCTACCTCAACAGGCGTCGTCCAATGACGAACTCGTCAATAAACTTATCGAACAAAACGAGAAGTTGATGCAAAAGCTTGAAGAGCAACATCCTGCAGAACGAGTCATAGAGAAAGAAGTTGTGGCAGCGACAGACGATAACGAAACCATCAAGCAAATGATGAAAAATCAAGAGAAGCTTATGGAAAAGATATTGGAACTCTCTGCAAATCAAAACGTCCAACCGCAAGTACAGGTAATAGAGAAAGAAGTACCCGTCGAAAAGATAGTGGAAAAAGTAATCGAAGTGCCTGTAGAGAAAATTGTCGAAAAGGAAGTCAAGGTCGAAGTGCCAGTCGAGAAGATTGTTGAGAAAGAAGTAATCAAAGAAGTCAAGGTAGCGGCTGCCGCAAAACCAAAGAAAGAAGTTGCGCCAAGACTTACGCTTGACGAAGCTTACGCTCAAATGTCCAAGCAACAACAAAAGTACTTTGACGGATTGAGACAGTACGCATTGTCTAAGCCAAACACTAAGGAGAAGACGTCGACCTACGCAATCACAATTGGACAGTCTACGGTAAATCCGCTCTTGAAACTTACAATCAAGAAAGATATGACGGTAGCGCTCTTCAAGATGGAAGACGAGTACTTGAAAGACATCAAGAGAGACGCTTCGGGCGACGGTACTAAGATAAAAGTCAAAGAGACTGAAGTAATCGTTGCAGACGCGCAAGCATGCAAAGCTGCCAAGAATATGATTGATTTGCGCGAAGATCAAATCGAGCGTTATCAAGACTTGCTCAAAGAGCAAAGAGCGATGAAGAAGAAATAGGCTCTGATAAAATTATCATAAAACACTTGACAATGTGTTAAATATATACTAAACTGTATGCAATTGGATATTAAAGACAATGACAAGGAATATTAACTTCGAGTCTTTGCAGAGAGCTGTCGGGCGGTGCGAGACAGCAAGACGAAAAAGCCAACTCGCCTTTGAGTCGCATCCTTGAAACAAAGTAAAGGATTGTCGGGTAAGCCCGTTATAGCGTTGAGGTATCGTAAATCGGTGATTGCCGTAGATATGAAAAAGAGTGGTACAGCGGACATGTTCGCCTCTTGCAATAAAATGCAAGAGGCGATTTTTTAATATAAAAACAAAATAAGAAGGAGCATAGTATGAAAAACGTAGAAAAGTACCAAAGGGGTTATTTTATGCCTCCGTTTGAGTGCAACGATTGGGTAAAGAAAGAGTATGTCGACAAAGCGCCGATATGGTGTAGCGTTGACTTGCGCGACGGCAACCAAGCATTGGTTGTGCCTATGAATCTAGAGCAGAAATTGGAGTTTTTTACGTTGCTATGCAAATTGGGCTTTAAGGAGATTGAAGTAGGATTTCCTGCCGCAAGCGAGACGGAGTACGAGTTCTTGCGCGCATTGATAGACAGAAATCTCATTCCCGACGACGTGACGATTCAAGTTCTTACGCAGTCGAGAGAACATATCATCGCCAAGACGTTTGACGCTTTGAGAGGAGTGAAACGAGCAATTGTGCACCTTTACAATTCCACTTCAGTTGCGCAGAGACAGCAAGTATTCAAGAAGTCTAACGAAGAGATTATAGAGATAGCCAAGAGCGGAGCAAAGCTCTTCAACGAATACGCAGCCAAGATGGAAGGCGAATTCATATTTGAGTATTCTCCCGAATCCTTTACGGGAACGGAGATGGAATTCGCAAGGGATATATGCAACGAAGTAATCAAGATTTGGAAGCCTACTCCCGATAGAAAAGTCATAATCAACTTGCCGGTCACTGTGTCAATGTCATTGCCGCACGTATATGCAAGCCAAGTTGAATTTATGTGCAAGTCGCTTATTGACAGAGAAAATTTGATTATATCCTTGCATCCGCACAATGACAGAGGTTGCGCGGTTGCGGACAGCGAATTGGGCTTGTTGGCAGGCGGAGACAGAATTGAAGGTACGTTGTTCGGCAACGGCGAACGCACCGGTAACGTCGATATAATCACGCTTGCGCTCAATATGTATACTCACGGCGTAGACCCAAGACTCGATTTCAGCAATATCTTGCCGATAGTGGATGCGTACGAAAAGGTAACCGACCTCAAGGTCCACGACAGACATCCTTATGCGGGTAAGCTCGTATTTGCGGCGTTCTCCGGTTCGCACCAAGACGCAATTGCCAAGGGCATGAAGTGGAGAGAATTAAAACATCCTGAGCATTGGACCGTGCCTTATCTTCCAATCGACCCCAAGGACGTGGGCAGAGAGTACGAGGGAGACGTAATTCGTATCAATTCGCAATCGGGCAAGGGCGGTATAGGTTTTCTTATGGAAGAGCGTTACGGCATCATAATGCCTCCCAAGATGAGAGAGAATTTCGGTTACGCTGTCAAGAGCGTATCCGACCATGCTCATAAAGAACTCCAACCTGACGAGGTCTATAAAGTCTTTGAAGACAACTACGTCAACGTAGAGAAGCCTATCAAGATAGTAGAGCATCATTATAAGCAAATCGAAGGCAACGAAATCGAGACGACCGTCACAATGGATATTGACGGCAAAAATTCAATCATTGCGCAGGCAACAGGCAACGGCAGACTTGACGCGGTCAGCAACGCTATCAAGAGCGTGATTGGCAATACCTATCATATCGTCGAGTATCAAGAGCACGCGCGCACAAAGACGTCCAAGTCGCAAGCCGTCGCGTACGTCTGCATCGAAGTAGAAAATACGCGTCAGCTTATTTGGGGCGTGGGTATTCACAATGATATAA
>CAMWQA010000051.1 GCA_947176265.1 uncultured Clostridia bacterium
AATATACACATAATTTGTTTTCATAAGTTTTTCCTATTATAGATTATTATTTATTAAATTCAATATTTCTCAAGAAAGTAGCGTATAAATTTCTTTTCTTATTTGATTTAACTCTTCTCCGTAAATATCTCTTTCGACTTGATTCTGCGCTATATCAAGTTGCCCTTTGATTATCACGCATTCATTGTCTTTACGCTCAAAGACGAATACTCTGTCGGCTATCGCTAAGGCTTCTTCGACGTCATGAGTGACAAATACTATCGTCTTATCTTTTATAAGCGGAATGAGAAGATTGAGAATATCTTTCTTCAACTTTATATCAAGCCCCTTAAACGGTTCGTCCATAAGCAATATATTGCAATCAGTGACCAACGCTCTTGCAAGCGATACTCTGCCCGCCTGACCTCCGCTAATATTCTTGGGATAGGACTTACGGCAATCCCCAATTTGCAACTTATCAATAATATAATCTACACGCTTTTGGACTTGCTCTTTGGTAAGACTTGTCGGCAAAACAAACTTAATATTCTCCTCTACCGTCATTGACGGAATTAGCCTCGGCTGTTGGAATACGTACGCAAAGTTTTCTCCGCCTTCTTCATATTGGATATTGCCTTCAAAATTCAACTGTCGACTTATGCAGTTGAGCAAAGTGGTCTTACCCGCGCCGGATCCGCCCATTATGCATGTCACGCCGCCGGCAGGCATTTCTATATTCAAATCTTGAAATATCTTCTTTTCGCCGTAAGCAAAGTGTAAGCTATCTATTCTCATAACCACCTCGCAACCTTTTTGGCAACAAGCGCAACTATACTCTCGACAATACCGCCTATCACTATTGCAACTACAGTCCACGCAAGCAATATCGCCGTGTCGAGATTAATCCTTGCAAGTTGCATATACAGTCCCATGCTATCTGCCGTCTGCGCAATAACTTCTGCGGATATAACGATTTTGAGATTAAGTCCAATTGAACTCTTGATACTCGTGAATACCGACGGCAGCGCCTGAGGAATATACAACTTTGTTACAAGTCTTTTTTTATCTACTCCATATACTCTTGCCATCTCTATCAAGTCTTTATCTACTCCGTCAATCGCGTCGCAGATACCCGTATAAAGCATGGGAAATATTACAAAAAACGCAACCAATACTGTCGCTTGAAAACTCTTAAACCAAATCAATGCCAACAATATTAAAGCCATCGTCGGCAATACTCTTACCAGCGCGACTATCGGCGAAAATGCCTTTCTGAGCGGCGCGCAAAACTTTGTGAGCACTGCAAGTAAAAGCGCCAATACGAATGATACTACGTAAGCGATCAGCGCGCGCAATAGCGTACCGAACACTGCCTTGTAGAAATAGCCCTTGCCTAATATCGCAAAAAACTCTTTCACGACGCTTCCTACAGACGGCGCAATCAACTCTATATTTACTACCTTTGATATTATAGCGTAGATAAGCACTATCATGACAATCGTCACAATCGGGAGCGTGTAATTGAGAATTTGATACAGTTTATTTTTGTTCATACCATATTATGCGATATAAAACGCGTCGCTTGGCAACTTACCTCCAATGAGATTGGCATCGATTGCCATTACCGCCTTGAGCGTGTTCTCGTAATAAGTTCTTCCATCCGCATTCATTTTGACAGTCTTGATATTGCTTCTACCTATTACTTCCGCCGTCATATTATTTTGCAATGCAGATTGCGGATATATATCTTTAATATTCTTTACCGCCCCAGACGGATTTTGCAATATCGAACTCTCGTTGGCAGTAAATGCTTCCAATAGTTTTGCAACAAACGCGCTGTCTTCGCATACCTTATCGCGAGCAATCAACACCGCTTGCGCGTAGCCGTGCGCATTATTTCCGTCAGCCTCTGCCCAAAGACTTTGCAAATCAAAGACTTCTTGAAAACCTTTAGCCTTGGAATTTGTTACGGCAGGTTCGCCGTAGATACCGAATGCTAGTTCCCCCTTGCTCTTTGCAGCTCCCAAAGCGTTAATTGCAACTACGCCGTCCGCGCAATACTTTATGGTAACTTGTCCCTCTTTTGCTTCTTCTCCGACTGCGTACTTTATGCCCGCATTTGTGAGCAAGGTCTTGAATATCATATCGGGCACTTGCAGTTGACCTATAGAATATACCATCTTGCCATTAAGGTCTTGCAAAGACGCAACTTGACATGGTATACTTGACGTCATATATAGATTACCGTTGGTAACTACCGCAAGTATCTTGTATCCACCGCTTGCGTTAAATATTCTTGCCGCAAGATTTGCAGGCACTATTGCCATATCCACGTCTTTTTTTGTTACTTCATCCTGAAGCAAAGAAGCAGCTATGACTTTCTTCTCTATTTTGCGCGATATGCTATCAGCGGCGATATGCGACGGCAGATTTGCTACCGCCAAAGCAGGCGCGCCGTCGGGAGCGATTAAAATATAGCTCCCCTCTACACGCGTAGGTTTACACGCCGTAAAAGCTACTACGCTAACAAGCATTGTTGCCAAAACAATTGCTACCAATAATTTCTTTTTCATAATGTACTCCTTATAACTAAATCTCTAAAGCGGTGACGGCAGATTTGACGTATACCTCGTTGAGTCTGCCAAGTTTGCCAGTCAATGCGGAGATTTGCTCGTTGGTACCCTTGACGATAACGCTAATTGCGCTTATACCGCTTTCTTTATCGGGCACGCCCATTCTGCCTACAATGATTTCATTGTATTCCGAAAGCAAGCTTTGAATTGCGAGAGCCGAATTTTTATCTCGCTTCAAGACGATGCCTATTACGCCTATTCTTGTCATAAAAACTCCTTTGGAGAACGTCGGGAAAAAGAAAACTCTGCAAAATTGCAGAGTAAAGTAACGTCTTATTATTGAATTGCCCTACTCTCCGATTCCATCGATTTGGTGTGTATTTATTTGACCGAGTCGGCGAGAGTTTTACCTTATCGCCGACCAGGAACGTATTTGTAACTTTATTTTAATTATTTTATCTTATTTTGTCAATACCCAATACGCAAAAACTAATAACCTAACAACTCCATAGCTCTTGCCGTGCATGCGTCATTTGAATAAGCTACTAATCTATCGGTAACGATATCTTCCGCAAGCGGCGTAAATCCTTCGCCGTGTATGCACTTTTCCCATACCATTTTGCCATTTTTATCTGCTGTAGGGACGTAATACGTACCGTTGGTAACGTACAGATAATCTCCGGTAGAAAGCATAAATACCTTTTGCGCAACGCCCTTACCGTACGTCTTCGTACCTACGATTTTTGCGTCGTTGTAATACTGCAACGCTCCTATCAAAGCCTCGGACGCAGACGCAGATCCGCCGTTGCAAAGTACCACGACTTCAAATCCCTGTACCTTGTTGGCAATTGGGAAGGCTACATGCGGATTGCTGGGATTGGCGTAATCTTCTTTGCTTGAATATACGAGATTGCTCTCTTTCTTGCCGTTGCCCGCATTGGAAACGAGTTTAATCAAAGGCAATTCTTCGTCCTTTGGATTGTTGAGCAAGAATTGAGCCATATACTCTAGCGTAGTGGAATTACCGCCGCCGTTGTTACGCAAATCAAGTATCAACTTCTTGTTGCCGTTCTTAATAAAATCGTTTACACACTCGGCAAAGTCTATCGTAGTGTTTTCAGAAAATTCGAGAACTTTGATTATACCTACCTCGTCGGTGTACTTGTAGTAATACGCCGTCTTGTCGCTAGGCTCTTGCTTTGCCATATAAAAACCGTAATAGCCGTCTGAATATTTTTCATTGCCGATATACTTCTTGACGATAAACATTGCCTCGTCATATTCGCTTACGATTTGGCGCATATATTGCGAACTTGCATTCTCCAATCTGTAGATATACTCTACTTTTTTGCCGTCCGCGTCTTCGTCCTGAACGATAACTCCGTAAATCTTGTCGCCCTCGTCAATATATACTTTGGTCTTCTCTGGATCAAAACTGTCGTCAACGGATAAATCTTCTTTAAACTTATGGAAAGCTTTACTCGACCAAGCCGAGGAATTGGGCTCTACGAAAGTGATAATATGCTCGTTATAAATCGTACTCGATATACTTATACCGTAAGTTCCCGAAGTCATATCGCTGCCCTCTGCCTTGACTATACCCGAAAAATTATCCAGCGAACCTGCAAATGCGCTCGCAGCAACTTCTTGGAATTCATCCCACGAGATATCTTTATAATAATACTTTTTCATTATCTCGTAAGCCTCTTGCATAAGCGGCATATCGTTTTTCATACCGGTATTTGCGCCTATTACTATACCTACGGCAAATACCGCGCCCATCAAAAAGATGCAAACTACCGTAAGCAGCGCAATGATCTTGACGCTCAACTTTCTCTTTGGCGCGCTGTAGGCGACGTTGGGATTGTTGAAATCCTCTTGTTCAAAAATTTTCTTAAAATCAGTATTATCCACAATACACCTCTTCTCTATTATTGACCGAATAATTTTAAATACTCGGTTAGTATATCATCATTAATTTGTTGCTAAAATTTTTATGGACGATTTGGGACAATTTACTATCAACAAGTTATTATACGCTCATTGTCCAAATCGTAATAAAAACTCATAACCATGCCGTCTCCAACCTCATCTTCCTTGCAAGGTCCGCCCAGTCTTCTGATTGCAAAACATACTTTTTTACCGACGTAAATGTCTCCAATGGGCTTTGCAACCTCATATTGCTCTCCGTAAAGAGAAGCAAAATAACAATCTTCAATCTTAGTCAACTCACCTATATGCAACTCATATCCTGCAAAAATCGCGCTTTGCATATTTAACGGGCGCTTGCCTATCTCTTCCGCCGACAGCATGGGCAAAACCTGTTTGTCCGTCAACACTACGACTCTTTCCGTCGAAATACGCTTTGCAAAAACTATATCGTCCGTTGCGACAATGACGCTTTTATCTCGTATCTGCTCCGTTAAGTAGTCAAAGGCTGCTTCCTTTTCCACTTGAGATAAGTCCTTCCATACGTCGTCGACAATATAAAGTCGCCTTTGCGCTGCAAAAAGTCTTGCCAGTATCAGCATCGCGACTTGCATATCGCTCAAATCTTTGATTTGCGACTGCATGGGAATATTACATCTGCTCGACGTACTCTCCAAATAACTTTCAATATCTTGCGTAGGCGCATTTCTCAATTTCATTGGATAACTTATAGCGTCTTTTGCCGTAGCCTTGTTATCCAAAACCCGTCTGTCAAAAGTAAAACCTACGTCCATATCTTTTTGCGACAGATTTTTGAGTTGTTTACCTTCAAGCAAAATGCTACCGCCGCAATACTCTTCAAGTCCGCATAATACTCTCAACAACGTAGTCTTTCCCGAATTTTCCCTTCCGCAAATTACCAGCCGTTGTCCTTTACTCAAAGTCAAATTGACGTCCTTTAGCTCAAAACTTGAGCCGTAATACCTCGCGTCTACGTTTGTCACTTCAAGCAATGCCATATTTATATTATATTACTATAAAATTAAAATTACAAGTAAAATATTTTCAAAGATAAATATTAAAACATAAAATTACTGAACATTGTTCAATATCTACCTTGTTGAACAATGTTCAATTGTTAACGCTTAAAGCAATTCGTTAAAACTTTTGATAAAATATCGACACATATCGGCAAAATTGCTCTTTCCATTGGAACTTTCGTCGTATACTCCGCAGAACTCAAAGCCGCCTTTTTGCGCGCCTTGCATTGCCAAAGGAATGTCTTCAAAGACCATACAATCGCCAGGTAGAACTCCTATTTTGCTTGCAGCAAGCAGATATATGTCGGGAAAACCTTTGCCCCTCTCCACCTCGTCAGCCGTGGTTAGCGGACACTCTATACCCAAAAATTCTTTTGTCAAATTATTGTTTACAAGACAAGGAATCGCAACCTTCTTAAACAAAGTCGTCGCAAAAGCTACTTTAACTCCAGCTCCAACCAATTTGCATATAAACTTATACGCGCCTTCCTTTAGTTTGATATTATGCGCGTACTCATGCGCTACCATCTCGATCCATCTATCCTTGATTTGTTCTACGCTTTGCGAAAGATTGTATCTAGTCTTAGTATATAAAGCGGCCTCGTTGAAGTGCATTTGATGCACAGCTTCTGTATAGTCGTCGGTAACTGCAATACCGTTTTCCGCTAAAAAATCCGCGTCAACCTTGAGCCACACCCAAGAAGAATCTAAAAGCGTGCCGTCAAGGTCAAATATTACTCCCGATACGTCTTTATCAAAAATTTTCATTGATTTTCCTTTTTATAATATAAGCCACTCGGATAACCGAATGGCTAACATAATTATTATAATGTTTAGAACCTGCCGCTTGTTTGGCGAAAAGGTTGTGACGCAAGCTTTTCACGAGTAAGAATGTTTTTCATACTATGAAAACGAATGCAGTCGTACTTTCCGTACGTCAAAAGAGTTTGAAGACGTATGGAAAGCATTATTGCCGTGTAAACTTGCGGCACCAAACTTTGAGACAAACTATATAATATATTTGTTTTGCTTTTGAGGAGCATTTGCAAGCTCGGTTCTCTTTTCGTCGTATCCGGGTCTGCCGAGGAGCGCGTATGTTGCGTTCTTTCCTTCTTCTACGCCCGGTTGATTGAACGTATCAATATGGAGCAATGCGCCTGCGTAAGCAGTCTGCAACATAAAGTACATGAGCAACTGTCCAAGAGTAAACGCATTAAGCGTAGGCAACATAATCGTGTAATTAAGTTTGCCTGCCTTGGTTACAGCGTATTCGGTAGCTTGGCGCTCTGCCTGTATAAGTTCGTTCATCGTATGTCCGCAAAGGAAGTTTACGTTTGGATATTCTTCGCAGCCCTTAGGGATTTCTACCGTCGTACGGTACTCGTCCACGCCAATGAACGTGATAACTTTGTCGAATGGGCCTTCTGCGTACAACTGTACTTGAGAGTGCTGATCGGTTACGCCGAGAGCTTTTACAGGGGTCTGTCCAACGTTACAACTCTTACCGCTCAAAGTCACATTCTTGCCGAGTGATTCCGCCCAAAGTTGAGCGTACCAATCTGCAATAAACTTGAGACCGTCAGCATAAGGCATCATTACGCCTATATTCTTACCTTTTTTCATTGACAAATATTGAAGAGCGGCCGCCATGAGCGCAGGGTTTTTCTTTGCCTTAACGTCTTGGCATTCTTCCATCATAAATTTTGCGCCCCAAAGCAAGCCCTTGATATCTATATCTACTACTGCCGCAGGCAACAAACCTACCGGACAAAGCTCGCTGAATCTTCCGCCTACGCCATCAGGAATAAAGAAAGTCTTGTATCCCTCCTTTTCTGCAATCTTAATAAGATTACCGGCGCTCTTGGACGTGGTGGCAATAATGTGCTCTTTTGCCTTGTCTCCAAGCTTTTCTTTCAAAATATTGTTGATAATGAGATATTGAGTCATTGTCTCGGACGTCGAACCCGACTTGGTAACTACGTTGAACATAGTCTTTTCTACGTCGATTACGTCAAACAACGCAGCCATTCTCTCTGGGTCAACGTTGTCTTCAACGTAGAACTTAGGTCCTTTTCTAAAACGTTTTGACAAATCATTGTAGTGCAAATGGCACAAAGCTTGGAACGCCGCGATTGGTCCCAATGCGCTTCCGCCAATACCCAAAACAACAAAATATTCAAAGTTTTTACGGATATGCTTAGCAGTTTGCAATATATCTTCTACAATTTCATCTTGATTATACGGCAAATCTGCCCAGCCCATCATGCCTTTGCCTTTGCCTTGCTCTACGGATTTAAAAGCCTTTTTAAGTTCTCTGCAAAAACTTGGCGAATTGAGTTCCTCTTCTTTGATTCCCTCTTTGCCAATTACGGATGACATCATATTGTTGTAATCCATTCTAATTTTCATAGTTTTTTTATTATAACGCATAAAAATCTCCTATCGACCTTTCGGTCTCTATATTGTATTAATAATTATTATCTTATTAGTTTAGTTTTATTTGGCTCTGTCCAAGCAATCCAAAAGATACGCGTAAGACTCCTTTAAGTCATCGTCGTCCTTATAATCCCTGGCGTACACTTCCATAAGACAAGGTCCGTCGTAGCCAACGTCGGCAAGCCTCTTAAAGAAAGTGACGAAGTCAAAATCTCCGCGCCCCGGTATCGCAAGCCTTCCGTCATTTGTATAATCGCAAAGGTGCACGGTCGAAAGTCTGTCTTTCATTACGGCAAGATACTCCGTATAGTCTATTCCCGACTGCATTGCTTGCTTTATATCCAAAGTACAGCTCAATCTCGGACAAAGTTCCTTCAAGTTGGCAAAATACTGCGGAGAGGAAAAGTACGTCCAATGCACATTCTCGTAACAAAAGTCTACGCCATACTTGCCCGCCATATCTACCAAAGTATTTACCCTTGAAGATATATGCTCATAATTAAAGTTGTATTTGACAGCCTTTTTCAGCATTGCCGCGCCGTGAAAGGTATAGTGCTTTGCGCCTATCTGCTCGCCTATTTTAAGCACGCTTTCAAAAGTCTCAAGCGCGTCTGCGTACGCTCTGTCATTGACAGAAAAGAGTTCAGGCTCGAATTGATTGGTCATAGCATGTACGGAATGTACTTGCAACGGCGCGTATTGTCTTGCTATCGCCAGTTGTCCGTTGAGCGTATCTCCAAACTTTTGCGTATACTCGCACCTAGACGCAAAAAACACCTCGCAAAGCTCTGCTCCCAACTTAGCAATTGGCACTAATGCTTCTTCCGTATACATTCTGGAAAAATACGTCGCTGTAGACACTCCAATTTTCATAATAGCATTATAGCAAATACAACTTATTTTGCAAACAGATTTTGCGGTCTTTTTGGTAAAATTGTATATTAAATATTAAAATCCAACACTTGTCGTAGAAAATGTCCATTATATTTTTTAAATATAATGTCCAATATAATTGAAAAATTCTTAATATTTTGATATATTATATACGAATAAAAATTTTAGGAGCAAACGCTATGCAAAAATTAGCAAATTGGATAATGAGCCACAAGCTGGCATTGGTCATTACCTTTGTGGTTTTGATAGTCATCTCCGTCGTAGGACTTATCTTTGTCCAAAAAGAAAGCGACTTAATCGCCTATCTTGACAAAGACAGCGACACTATCGTATCTAAAAAGATTTTGGAAAACGAATACGATATTATCGGCGACTGTAACCTCGCAATATCTTACGTGACGGAAAAAGACGTAGAACGTCTTATAACTCAATTTAAGCAAGAACCCGTGATTGCCGACGTCCTTGCAAAAGACCCCGTGTGGATAGGAACTTTCAATAAATTGAAACCGGGCACGACTACGGGAAACATCGTCGGCGGCGTTATTGACACGGAACAAGCTCTTGCCAACGTAAGAGAAAAATTCGTCAAGACTACGGAACACACCTACACCACCGTCATCAACGGCAAGGAAGAAAAAAAGACCGCTTACGTAGATACTTATATAATATCATTATATTTTAAGACTGCAGGCGGCGACCAAGAGACTATCGGCGCTTTGGATAAAATCGACGAAATTCTTCAAGGCACAGGTTCTTATAGTGACGTTAGCAGTATCATTCAAAGACACCTTGATAAGCAAGACGGCGTAGGTCCAAAAGATTTGAAAGACTGGTACTATATCGGCGGTAACGCGCAAAACGCGCGCAATATATTGAAGTCATCCTTGGGAGATATGCCCAAGTTCGTACTCGTAGCAGTAGGCGTGTGCTTGGTAATTTTGCTCCTTACCACGCAAAGTTACTTAGAGCCATTGATATTCCTTGCTACGCTGGGTATATCAATACTTCTCAATATGGGCTCAAATATCATTGCCGGCAACCCAATTGGCAAGATTTCGTCAATCACATCATCTTGCGCTACCATACTGCAACTTGCAATAGCGATGGACTACTCCATATTCTTGATGCACACTTACTATGAAGAATTGAAGTTGCATCCTCAACCAAAAGACGCGCTTATCGCGGCGTTGCCAAAGACTATATCGGCAATCTCCGCAAGTATGCTCACTACGGTAGGAGGTTTCCTCTCATTGTTCTTCATGGAATATGGAATAGGATACGACCTTGGATTCGTACTCGCAAAGGGCGTAATACTTTCCTTGCTCTCCACCGTATTCTTGCAACCAATACTCATTTTGATTTTGAGCAAAGGTATCAAAAAGACGAAACATAAGTGGATATTTGCTCCAAAGCTCAAATTCATTTCCAAGGGTATCACGCATCCCGCAGTTGCGGCAATCGTAGTCATACTCGTATTAGGTTTTGCATTGCCCTGCGCTTACTTCCAACTTCAAGTGCCGTTGAGCTACGTGGCAACTTCTGTGGATAATCCAAATCCCAACTTGCCCGAACAAATGGCAAGTTCGATAAACAACCAAGCTATAGTACTCGTGCCTTACGACGGTCCGCAAAGCCTCGACAAACATAGCGCATTCGTAGAAAGCGTCAAGAAGATAGGTTATGTTCTCGACGAAAACGGCAATATCAAGTACGACGAAAACGGAAAACCCGTGGTATCAAAAGATATTAGCCACGTAATAGAAGTCTTCTCTTTAGCGACGATACTGACTCCGGAAGACTTTGCAAGCGTTGAAAACAGCTCTATTAAAGAGCAGATTTATCAGCAGTTGTACGACAACTTTATTGCCAACCGAAAGGACGGCAATAAACAAGCGTATATGCTCTACACCATTACGCTCAACAATACCAACGACGCAGGTAAGATAACCAACAGAATAGAGACTCCGTATTCATATAACGCGCTCAAAGAAATCAAGTTCGCCGCTATGCAGACATTTGAAAATTACAACGCAAACAATGCAAGCGAACCGTATCTAAAGGTATTGAACGCAAAGGAAAATTACGGCGAAAACTCCGAGCAATACAAGCTCGCCGTAAATGATTTTAAAGAGCATTTGATGAACAACTCGACGAGTTATAGCATATACCTCACGGGTCTTGCCCAAGGTTCTTACGATCTTGCGACGGTAACTCCAAACGACTTCTTGCTCGTCACGTTGCTGTCTGCGGCAATAGTCTTGTTGATACTGCTCTTCACTTTCAAGAAATTCAAGTTGTCATTAATATTGATGCTTGTAATAGAATCTGGTATCTGGATCAACTTGTCTCTCGTATACTTTACTTCGCTTGTCGACGCGTCGCATACGATAAACTTTGTCGCATACCTTATAGTTACGGCTATAGAATTGGGCGCAACCGTCGACTATGCAATCATGCTTACGACGAAATATCTCGAAGAAAAGAAGTCGGGCGTCAAGTCAATTCAATCTATCAAAAACGCCATCAACAGAGCTGCTCCGGGCGTAACTACTTCTGCTTTGATACTCATAGGAGTATGCGCTTTGGTACACCTTATTACTACCAATATGATAGTCGGTCAAATCACAAGATTGCTCGCAATAGGTACGACGATGAGTTACGTATTCGTATTCACACTGCTCCCTGCAATACTTTCCTTTGACGAAAGACTTAAACGCGCAATCAGTATTAAGCGCGGCAAGGGCGATCCCGACAAAGGCAGATTGATGTACAATCCGAATTACTACAATCAAGACGGAACTCGTCTCCCCGAAATCATCGTGACTGACGATACCGTCCCAGAAGTAAACAACGTCGACGAACCTCAAGTGGAAAATGTCGAGTCGCAAGTTGAGACTAAAGCCGAAGATAATGAGGCTATCTCAAACGACGAGATAACGGCTGACGTAACAGCTAACGTAGAAAATGCAGTCGAAGACGAAAAGCCCGTCGAAGAATAAAACAAAACAAAACAAAAATAGCCACCCGAAATCGGGTGGCATTTTTTATAGAACGTTTTAATAGAAATCGACAATTCCGCTGTCCGTATGATAAAGCGCGCCAATAATCTTCAAATCGTCATTTAGATTTAAAGACTTCTTAATTTTTTCTACGCTGTGATTTACGTTGAGAATTGTTGCCTTTATCGGGTCGAATTCTTCCCCAATAGCGCGTTTTATTTCGTCGGTAATAAAACTAATGTATCCATTATTTTTATGCGTAGCCGCGCCCACTGCTCCGCATTGAGTATGTCCCAATACGACTATAAGTTTGCACCCCAAATGCTCTGTCGCGTATTCTATACTGCCCAATTGATGATTGTCTATTACGTTGCCTGCAACGCGTACGACAAACAAGTCGCCTATGCCTGCACAAAAAATACTTTCGGGAATTACCCTTGAATCACTACAGGTTACGATAACTGCGTAAGGACTCTGACCATTCTCGCTTGCCGACATACGCTTTTGCGGCGAAATATCCCCAAGCGAAGTCTTTGAATTGAGATATGTAGAGTTGCCCTCTTTGAGCTTTTGCAAAGCGTCTGACGCTGTTACGTATTCTTTTTGCATAACGCACTCCTAACAATATTGTCTTTATAATATTGTAAATCATCAAAGACGTTAAGTCAAGTATGTAAAAAAGACGCCTATCCGTTGGATAGACGCCTTTATATTTTATCTCAATAAATTATTTTTTAGGCTTAGCCGCATTTGGTTTCGAACCAGTGGTATTTGCTTTGGGCTTAGCTGCAGTTACTTTTGCTTCTGCAGTATTTGCTT
>CAMWQA010000052.1 GCA_947176265.1 uncultured Clostridia bacterium
GTCCCGACCTCTATCCCCCTCCCTCAAAAAAATCCTTTTTGTTTATCATGCACAATTAAAAAGACCTGCGTTTGCAGGTCTTTTATTTTATTTACGAAGGCCTTCCAGCCCTTCTAATTTTAACAATCCTCCGCCCAACGTTGGCAAATAAAGTACGTCGTCGTTTTCCAATTGCACTCCTTTACTTATACTATGATAGTTTTCATAAATTTTTACGTAATCACCGGTGGCTGTTTTGCGGTAAATATTTCCGTTAATATCGCTTAAGTACATTACTCCTTTCGAATCAATTTGCACTCCTGTAACAGAGATATTTTTATCGAAAATTTGATTTATCTGTCCGTCTTTGTACGCGTAAAGTCCTCCGCCCACACTTCCGAAGTCTACTCCGTTTTTAGGATCCCACGTTCTTACTACCGTTGCCGATACGTACAGCGTCCCATTATTATAATAAATATCCCTCGGCGTTTGCACGTCGCTAGGCAACTCAATTTTCTCCCATCTATTATTTTTAAGTTCAAATACTTCTCCGGGTTGTACTTTGCCATTATAGTTGCTTCTTGCCGTACAACCAAATACTCTACCGTCTTTTGCTTCTATATCTTCCGCTAAAATATATTGGTATTGCTCTCCTTGTTTATAACTAACTCTTTCTATACCTTCATTTATTTCTGTAAACGTTTTCCCGCTATCATAGCTTACAAAAAATCCATGATTCATCGTCGCGACGTATATCGTTAATTCTTCTTCGCTGTTTTGAGGATAAACGAGGCTCATTTTCACGGGTATTGCAGTTTCCGGTAACCCTGTAGAATATTCGCAATTCCACGTTTTTCCTGCATCGTTAGATATTGCAAATCCTCCTCTCTTTGCTGCGCCGTCCGTTTCGTTGCCCGGCTCATACGGCATATCGTGTCTTCCCGACCATACGGAATAAACGACGTTTTCTTTTCTACTATCAAATTGAGCGTCGTATATGGTGTTGCTCCACGCCGATTTAATTCCGCTCAATGTTCTTGACCATGACGCTCCGTTATCTTCGCTTCTTATTAATCCTAAATCAGTGTTTAATAATAATATGTTGTCTTTATTAAACGGATTTACTCTTACTCCGTAAGTTGTCTGTTCGTCTATGCCAATGGTAACGTATCTTGTAATATTTCCCTCTTTTACAGCATGGCAATATCTTTGATAAAACCGTTCGCTGTCGGGCGAATAGTAAACTCCGCATAACGTTGTATATAAGATAGCTCCTTGGGCTTTTTTGCTTAATGCAATTCCATAAGCGGCTATATTTCCGTCAATCCAACCTTTTTCAACCAATGCAGAGGTTGCATGATTTTTATATGGATTACCGTATAGCCATTTGCTACTTTCTCCGTTAAAACGTATAATTCCCGCTATGTTGTAAGGATAAGCCGAATTATTGGAGTATGAGTTTTGAGTTACGTAAATGTTATTTATCGAATCAGCGGCAATATATTCAAATTTCCATTTGTACGTGACTCCGGTATATCCTCCTGCGTCAAACGTATCTTGCAATCCCGTTACTATTTTGCCGCTTATATCTACCGTATTTGCCGGCGTAAAATCCGTTGTATAGAATACTTTTGTATCGAATTTCTCCAGTTGAGTTGTTCTTTCTATGACAGTGAAATACGTCTTGCCGTTTTCCTGAAAATAATCCATATTTACTATTCCCAACTCACTGGTATATACTTGAGCGCATTTGCCTTGATTTCTATCAAATCTAAATACGCCTTCTTGGATAGCGTAATATAACGTATCCGTTTCTTTTTGATACATTAACATATTGTAATCGAACCAAAGCCTACTATTGGAATTTTTCTTTGTATAAGAGAATAATTCTTCAAAGCTTTCTCCATTATTCTTACTTTCAAATACTATTCCCTCTTTGCCATAATACATTAATACAAAAATATTGTTAGAATTATTTGGATTTACTAAAATATCTTTAACTTGTTTATAAGTTGGATAATTAGAATTAGTAAACAAATACTGCATATTAGTTTCGTCACTATTCCTTCTTTCAATTATCTCTTCTTCTTTTGGAAAAATTAAATTAAATGTATCTCCGTTATCCGCGCTTCTATATAATCCCGTACCGCCGGCATAAACTACTCCTTTTCTATTGGGATCAAAATACGCTTTTTGCGCAACTCCTTGGAGATTTTTTCTTTTCCAGTCCACGCCTGCGTTATGCGATACGTAAATCCCTCCCATATCGGGTATCACTATCATAGTATTTTCATCAAATGGGCTAATTGACGGAGCGCAGAGAAATCCCCCGCCGCCTATTCCCATTGTCGTTGCTTTCAAAGAAGAAGTATCAAGATAACCGTCCGGCACTCTTGGCTTACATCCCGAAATTGCAAAAATACAGGCAATCGTGGAAATAACCGCCAAAATGAAAATTATCAACTTTTTCTTCATTAACAGCTCCTTAAAAGTTTATTGCATACCGATATAATTTTACCACAACATGACAAAACGGTCAATGATATTACTTTCTTTCGCAGTTCAACCCAACTTCACGTGGCGTCTTAAACCATTCAAAATTCTTTATAAATATTTTATGATTATTTATTGAAACATAGAGTTTTGTTGTGATATAATTAAAATATGCTTTAAGCGAATAAAGAAATTAATAGATAAAATACGGATTGTAGAAATTGTTAAATTGAACGTTACTTTATTCCTAATTGTTAAAGGAGTTGAATTATGGCAAAAAAAGAAAAGTCAACCAAGCAAGATAAAGGGCTCTCTATAGACCTCTCTCGCAAAGTAGCGCCAATGATATTTGCCGTTGTGGGCTTGCTCATAATGCTATGTCAATGGATTGTAGGACTCAATTTGATTACTTTGATAGGCGCTGTGTATATGTGCGTGACGGCATTGATAATCACAGTGGCATTGATTGCTAAAAAGAAGTTGTACATATGGTATCTCATGGGTTACGTATGCGTAAGCTTCGGTATATTTGCCTATTTTGTAATTAACGGCGCAGACGCAGGTTGGGGCGCTTTCGTATCTGGCAAATCAGGCTTTGCAAGCGCAAATAATTATCTTTGGCAGGGAGCGGGAAATTTCGGCACCAGATTGGCAGGCAACCTGTTGTTAAGTTCCCCGGCTTTCATAATACTCGTCGGACTTTACGTATTTGTATATAAGTGGAAAGGCTCGCGCAAAACCGGAAAAGGCATTGCCTACACATTGAGCGTATTACTGACGACGATGTCCGTCATCTTCATATTCGTTATGAACTTGCGTTCCAATCCAAAAGTATTCGACATGACTAAGGGACACAACGAATATCTCGGCAATATCAAGAAAACGGCAGACAAGAACTCTCCCAACGTATTGTTCATATTGATGGACGATATGGGATACGGCGATACCAGTTACAATGCAACCAAAGCAGGAATAAATCCCGCTTTCCAAACGCCTAATATAGACTCGATCGCATATAACGGTTGCGATTTTGATAATTTCTATGCAAATTATTCCGTATGTTCGCCGTCAAGATTTGCCGCTATGACAGGCAGATATCCTTACAGAGGCAACGCTGACAACGTAATGTATCCTACTGTAAATACGATAAATCCATTATCTACTACGAGAGTATTCAACTCATTTGAGATGGGCGCAAACTGCGACGGAATGTTGGGCGATGAAGTAACGGTAGCCGAATCGCTTAAAGCCGCAGGCTACGCTACCGGCGCGTTTGGCAAATGGCACTTGGGAGATTACGGACAGTACTTGCCCACCAATCAAGGTTTTGATTATTTCTACGGTTCTCACCATATCAACGATAATACTCCTTACTATCACGTACGCGAAGGAGGAGATTTAGGACAAGGCAATTACGAAATTGTCCACGGCACTAATATAGACCAGGCAAACAACAGCGCGTATATTCACGCTGAGATAGATTCCTGGATAAGAGATCAGGTAGCAAGCGACAATTCGTTCTTTGCATATTACGCTACCCCATGGCCTCATGCTCCGGTACACGCAGGATATGATTTCCAAGGCACAACCGGCGCAGGCATCTATGCCGACTGTATAGTTGAATTTGATACGTATCTCGGCAAACTCTTCGATACTCTCAAAGAGTTGGGCGTATACGACGATACCATCATAGTCTTTACGTCAGACAACGGTCCGGCTCTTCAAGGCTCGACGAATGAATTGAGAGGCGGTAAGTATACCGCATACGAAGCAGGACAAAAAGTTCCGTTCTATATGCAATGGAACAATGCGCCTCAAGACTATGCGATGTTGCAAGGCAAAAACACCGTCTACGCGCCTGCGGCAATGGCGGATCTATTCCCCACGTTGGCTTATATGTGCAACGTTACCGACGGCAATAAACGCGGATATATGCCATCCGACGTCGACAGAACGATAGACGGCGTATCTATGATACCTTTGCTTCAAGATAAGACGGGCAAAGTATTTATACACGATAGCGATCATCCGATATTGCATATGAAAAGAGAAAAGATTAAAGCCGTGCAATATTCTGTAACGACGGATCACGTACTGGAAAGCGTCAAAGGGTACAAGTTTGGCAAAGACTTGGGCACACAAACTGCCGACGAGGAATATTACGCCAACCTTCCGCTTATCAAAGACAACGAGTATCTCACGTTTAAGTACTTCCGCTCTATGTCCAACGATAATCCGGCGTTCCCTGATAAATCGCGTAAGAATTGGTTGATATGTTTGACCGACGATCCGTCAGAGAGCTATCAAAGAGCCGACGTATTCCCCGATATGGCGAAAGAGTATAATGCAGCTATAAGCCGTTGGACGAAAGATTTTAAATCAAACCGCAGAGGCGTGTATGCCGGCTATTATAAAAAATAGTTAGCTACCTCTCTACCTAGGAAGACACAAGTATGCCTAATATCAGTATAATGATAAAACCTGCTTCGGGCAGTTGCAATATGCGCTGCAAGTATTGTTTTTATCATTCGCTTACCAATATGCGCGAAATTGCCAACTACGGCGTTATGTCTACCGCAACGGCGCAAAAGGTAATTGATTCGGCATTTAAACTTGCAAACGGCGGACAAATTTACTTTGCATTTCAAGGCGGAGAGCCATTACTCGCGGGCAAAGATTTCTTTAGAAAGTTTACCGATTACGTCAATAACCGCAACGTAAATAACGCTGCGGTTACCTACGCTCTGCAGACCAACGGCACGTTGATAGACGATGAATGGGCTGAGTTATTCAAAGCCAATTCATTCTTGATTGGGCTGTCTCTTGACGGCGACAAAGACAATAATCTTTACAGAATGGACAAGGATTACGCGCCCGTATTCAATACAGTGGACGCGGCGGCAAGCCTTCTGCAAGATAAGGGCGTTGATTTTAATATTCTTTCCGTCGTAACTGGACACAGCGCAAACAATATAGAGCAAATCTATCGATATTTTGCTTCGCGCGGCTACAAGTATTTGCAATTCATACCCTGTCTCAGACCTTTGGGCGACAATTCCGAAAGCCCGTTATATATGACGCCTTCTCAATACGAAAGCTATTTGATAAGACTATTCAACCTTTACGTAAAAGATTACGTAGACGGCAATTACGTAAGTATCCGACATTTTGACAATATGGTAAGACTGTTTTTAGGACAGCGCGCCGAACAATGCGGTATGGAGGGTCATTGCGCTCATCAGTTTGTAGTCGAAGCCAACGGCAACGTATACCCTTGCGACTTTTATTGTATTGACGAATGGCTGCTAGGTAATATAGTTGATAAAGATTTCTATGAATTGGCTCATTCCCAAAGAGCAATTGATTTTATAAAGGAATCACTTCCAATAGAAGATAAATGCAAGACGTGTCCTTTTTACAGAGTTTGTCGCGGCGGAGGATGTAAACGCAACAAACAAGACAGAGATTATTGCAGCGCGTACAAATCCTTTTTCAGCAAATGTCTGCCGCTTTTCAGAGTGTTTATTGCAGAAAAACGCAACTAGCGTATAGACAATTAAGTCCTACGATATCGTAGGACTTCTCATTTGCAGCGCGAATAGCCTAATTAACGAAACAATGACGCTTGGGCAAATCTAGCCCTACTTTTTACCACTTGTAGGTTGCCCTTTATGGTTTGGATTATTCGGGTTGAGCTGATTAGAGCGATTATTGATATTTGCTCTATAGGCTCCGTTATTAGGATTATGCTGATTCGCATAATGATTTAATTGTTGTTGCGTATGCGTTTTTCCGCTTACTCCATGTCCTTTACTCATCTTCTTATATTCTCCATTGTTTCATAAATTCCCAATATTTAATTGGATTTTTCTCTTTAAACTTATGTTCTGCTTCGACTTTATCCATTGCAGATTTATTTATTATTTCCTGATATTGCTGATAAGGAATGCCGCCTCCTCTACCATACATACCTAAGAATACCTTCTTTACTGCATCTAATTTTTCTAAAGGCTTTATAGTTCCCTCAAATTTATCCAAGTCATCACTATCAAAGTTTATCCTTGGTAGGTCAGCATCGCAATACAAAATTCTACCGCCTCTTTTTATAAGCTCATATAAAACATCATTATCTTCTTTCTGCCTATACCATTCAGTCAGCATAGAATCTTTCCTTTCTTGCGGTAATGCACTGTACCACAAATAGAACAAAGTGTAATTTGCCGTTTCTCGAACTTGTTCATAAGAAATAATTTTACTGTTTTGATAAATTCGTTGCAATTCCCATACAATTGCGCTCTCATTTTCAATCCCGATAGCTTCGTTTAGTATCTGTGTAATCCATATTTCCATTTCGTTCATCGAACTATTAAAATGCTTATCGAAGAAATAAACGCTCTGCCACGGATCTGGGCGAAAATATCCACCAAGTACTGAAAATTCACTCATTTCAGACGCTGTTGCTCTGCCTATCATTTTTTTATAAAGTAACTTAAAAAATCGTGAGTTTACGTTATATAACTTTTCCAAAAACCGTAACATAGACTCCTCATCTTCCGCTTCAACAAGTTCAGCCCACTCATATCCGTCAAGATTATACAGTCTATCCCATTTTTGCTCGGGTGTTTCAGCAGCGTGTTTTTCTGCAACAAGTTCGTCGACGGTTACCTGAAACAGTTTTGACAGCGCAAACAAAGTTTCTACATTCATCGACAAACAATCTTTCCATTGGCTAACTGCCGACGGTGAAATGCCGAGAATTTCCGCAAGCTCTTTCTGATTTATTCCGTGTTCATCCATTAAAGACTTAATAAAAGCGTTCATATCTTTCTCTTACCCCCATTGAAATACATCAACCTTATATCCTCTAGCGACAATTCATTCAATCGATCAACAAGATCATTTGTCAATCGTTCGTCACGCGCCATAAGATAATCATTTAACGACAAATCGCTTATTACAGACCACATGTATTTTAACATTTCGTCCTCGGTCTTGCCTCCTACCCATTCGTGAATGATTTTATCTAATATACGCTTTCCTTCATATAACATGCTCTCTAAATCCAAATACTCCGCTTCATCCAGCATTTCGCCCGTGTCATCCAAATAAAGCAGTTTTCGATTAACAGGCGTATTCTCAACTTCGTAAAAACTATATACAGCGTCTTCAAACACCGGAATTATTAATGGCTTTTTAAATTTGCTATATAGTTCTATTAATCTGTCTAAAACATTGATTTTTTTAACTTTATCACGCTGATATCCAAAAAGCAACGGGTTGAGTCTAGCCCCACATTCCACAAGCAATTTAATTGCATTTTTGGTTAATTGTTCCTCATCATAAGGTCGATTATATGTTTTTTCATACAAACTCTCCAAACTGCCTGTAAATTGCGCTTGGTTTCTATCTTGTATCCCATAGATATTTGTTACGTTTTCTACCTGAATAGTTGCCAACAGCATATCTTTTTCAAAAACCTCAAGATTACTAACTCTTTCTCGCAATATGTCTTCCGCATCTTCAATTTCGTTGCATACATCCTTTTTTACCTTTTGCCTAAACCTACTTTCAAACAGTTTATATACTTCCCAAAACTTCTCATCAAGCGAGGAGTTATGCATCAATGCCACTGTCTTGGAAATTTGGAATTTTACATTTTTTATAACAACAGAAAAATCTTCCGATTCGTCATTTGTATAAACTATATAAAAATTAGCCACCAAATAATCAAACTCTGCATTTTCCGATAGCGTAAGACCTTCGCTAATCATTTTCTTTAAAAGAGCTTTGAATCGTGATTCTATTTCAAGCTCTTGTTTTTCCCTGATTTCATACAACGGAGCATCTTTTGGAAAGTCCCTTACCCATAGCGGATTTGCCAAAAAATATTTTTTATTGAAATCATCATCTACAAAATTTTCGCCGTTTAGGATTTCGTCCACGGTAACACCATAAAAATGCGATAATAGTTGAATATCCTTGATACTCGGCAATGATTCGCCTCGCTCCCATTTACTTATCGCCGCATCGGAAACAAGCCCTATGTCCCCAAAACACGACTTGCTAAACTTACAAGCAAATTTATCTTGTGTAAGTCCCTTTGCTTTTCTCAATTTTTTAAGAAATTCACCTATCTTTTTCTTATCCATTTACACTACTCCTGACAATTGCTGTTGCGTATCCCTGCGCATTATCCTTGCGAGTTTATGATAATAAATGGAATTTTTTTTGCACTTTTGCCTTTTAACAGCTTTCTTTTCGGGAAGTATTAAAGCATAATCGACAGCGCCGTGCCTTCGTTGCTCCGATGAGCTATTAACTTTAAAATATGTATCTTTCGCCTGTATTTTTTTACCTAATGTGTATTCCTCTTTTGTAATAATGTCAACTGCAAGTATTGCGTCTTTTCTATCATGCTTCACTCTAGGAGTATATCTAACTTTATATGCTGCTTCTTTTCCATTATTTGCCTTAATGTAAAAATTTTTGATTATGTAATTATTTCTCCCAACATGTCCGCATTTTGCAGAAACTTTATAATATTGCATATGCCACCTCCTTTTTCTGCAACTAGTTTAACATCTTTGCGGGTTAAATTGCTCATCGACATTTTTAACTCATGTAGCTTAATTAAAAAATAAAATTTAGCAACAGTAGAATTATAGCATATTAAACTAGCATATACAATAAAAATAGCAATGTATACATTATTAGAAAATAGGAAAATTATTAAGCGATTTTAAATTAAAAAGACTTGCATTTCTGCAAGTCTTTTTAGTCAATCTTATTATTTCGTTTCATACGTCGGCTTCATTGCCGCAAACGATTTAAGCATTTCGTCAGTGCGGTAATAATACCTTTTGTTTTTGTTGAGTTTTGCGATTTCTTCCATATCTTCTTTTGAAAGCGAGAAGTCTTGAATTGCAAAGTTGTCTTTGACGTGATTTACTTTACTTGTTCCCGGTATTACGCAAAAGCCCATTTCCAAATGCCAACGAAGAATTATTTGAGCAGGAGTCTTGCCGTATTTTTTACCAAGCTCTGCGAATATCGGTTCGTTGATGAGCCCTTTGTCGCCATGTCCGAGCGGATACCAACTCATAAGTATTATACCGTGTTTATCAAGTTCGCTCGTAAGTTCGGCTTGCGTAAAATACGGGTGCGCTTCGGCTTGCATGACTTGCGGCTTAATTTCGCAGTTAGCCAAAATGTCGTCAAGATATTTGCCTTCGCAATTGGAAATACCTATTGATTTGACCTTGCCCTCTTTTACGGCATTTTCAATCATTCTGTATCCTTCCATATAATGCTCGGTAGGTTGGTGAATAAACAAAAGATCGACGTAGTCGAGACCAAGTCTTTCCAGAGTCTGCTCGACGGCATTAGGATTAAGATATTCGGTTGCCCAAATCTTCGTACTTACGAAAATATCTTCTCTCTTTACACCTGACGCCTTGATAGCTCTGCCGACCGCCCTTTCGTTGACGTAAGCGTTGGCAGTATCAACTAGCCTATATCCCATTTTCAACGCTTCGCAGACGCATATTTCCGCATCTTTAGGCGCGATCGTAAAAGTTCCGATACCTACGGCGGGCATCTTTTCTCCATTGTTTAACGTAATAATTCTATTCATAAATATCAGCTCCTTGTTTTTATATATTATAGCAAAAACCAATATATAAAGCAAATAAAAAATCGCGTCCGCTTGTATTGCGAACGCTACGCTAAATTAGCCGTTGATTATTTTTCTAAAAATACCAAAGTCATTTGGGAATTTACCGTTTGCGTTTTGTTTTTAAAGCTGTAGCCTAGATTTAGATATAACTTCAAAAGATGCCTCTCTTGCAAAATCGTGTCAAGCTCCCAACCTGTCGCGCCGTGAATATCTTCTACTGCCTTTATTGCCGCATAAGCATATCCGTTGCGTCTGTATTCGGGCATAACGAATATTTGAGCAAGGCGTTTTTTCTCTTCCGTCTTTGAGTCCACCACCCTTAATACGCCAACGTTTTCCTCTTTGGCTTTTATAAAATAATGATAAGTGTTTGGATCTTCAAATCTTGAAGTTACTTTACCAAGCGTTTCGTTAGCGGGCGACGTGTCGTAATCTTCGTATTTATTCAATAATTCCGCAAAAGCAATCTTTTGCATTTCCAAAATTACTTCCGCATCGCTTACGTCTGCTTCGACAAGTTGAACAGAAACTTCTTTGTCGGATAAATTAGAATCCGATACGTCATTCTTTTTATCTTCTTCATCGTGTCTTCTTCGCAAGGACTTTTTTTCGACATAAGTGTTGACACTTCCAAAAATAACTACGTCCAAAAGTCCGCACCCCACTAATATTGCGCCTGCGATATGCTGTTGGATTGCAAATAATATCGGGATGGCAATCATGACGAGAAGAAACGAGATAATCAATATCATATTAAACGCTATGAAAACTTTAGAATACTCTCTCGGCGCATTATACGAGTAAGGGGCTTGCGCAGGCTCTTTTACGGATTGCTCTTCCGTCTTTTTCAGCGCGCCCGTCGCAGGATCTATATAATTGTCGGAATCTCCTTTGGAAATTGAAGTCGATTTTTTAATTATTCGCTTTGCCTTACTTGCCACGTATTTGACTTGAATTATTCTTGTAATAATACCAAACACTATGACGTCAACCATTATTAAAATCGCCGCCGTTTTGACCAATCCGGTTTTTATTGAATCTTCCGATATAAAAAGGCTAATAATGCAAAATACTAAGCCTGTTACTCCAATCACAGCGCCTGCTACGTTTATTTTCTTTGGATTAATTTTATTCATAACTATAAGCGTACCCTATGGTTTATCATCTTGTATATTATACCATACTTTTTGTCGTATATCTACTTGCCTTTGTTTAAATATCAATTTCGCCGAAAAAACTATTATGCGACTTGGCTTAAAAACAAAATCGCGTCTGCAATACCTGCAAACGCGATTTAATTTAAGCTGTCGATAATTACTTATCCGTCGGCTCGTCCGACTCTGTTTTCTTAGTTGGGTCTTCGGTAAGTTTCTCGACGATACCGCCGTAGCCCGTCTTACCGTTGAACTTGACAACCTTCTTGACAAGCCCCCGCTCAATAAGGTTGAGAGTCGTGTCGTAAGGTTGATAGTAATCAACGTATTCGCGTTCGGTTTTTTGAGTACCCATTCCTGCCATAACTTCCGCTATCAAGTCTTTTGCATATCCCAAACGACGCTCGTTCTTGATTCTGTAGAGGCAAGGCGTATCTGCGCTTGACATAATATGCGAAATATCCTCAACTTTGTACTTAGTATCTTCAAACTTAGTCGGATCAAGCGGAAGTTGGATGCAAAGCGTCTTACCGCGGATAACGAAACGCGCTACGCATACTCTGCCGAAACGGTAGCTCTCACGCTTCCAGCTCATTCTGTCTTTAATTTTCTTATAAGACAAGAGTTCGTTCTTCAACTCGGTATACCAACTGTTGGCGACGTCGTTGAGCTGAATAACTTTTGCAGTAAAGCTCTTGTTGAAACGAATGACGTTGTGACCGTCGAACATAACCTCGTCGTCATCATCTTCGTCCTCGTCTTCTGCGTCTGCAACGGCAATTTCCGTCTGCGGTTGCGGTATGGGTACAGCTTCAAACTCTGCATTGATTGCCATATCTCCGTTTACTACCAATTCATACGTATCTGCGACTTCTTTCTCTTCGCCGTCTACGCTAAAGCGAGCAAGAAAATATCCTTCGTTGGCAGCTACTGCGACTTTGACTGTTTCGCCTTCTGCATACTCCGTCTTTTCTGCTCCGTCTGCGTCAGTCAACGTAACTACGCCGTTCTCAAACGCACCGACCGTAACTGAATACGTAACAACAGGTACCGGCAAAAACTCTACGACTACGTCTACAGGCTCGGTTGCCTCAAATTCGTATACGCCCTCGACGAGTTCTTTTTCTTCGCCGTTGATAGCAAAGCGCGCAAGGTAATATCCTTC
>CAMWQA010000053.1 GCA_947176265.1 uncultured Clostridia bacterium
CCGATATGGTACTCGGTAGACTTGCAAGCAACGTTGCCAACGTTCTCAGAGGAAAGAATAAGCCTATTTATACGCCTAACGTAGATTGCGGTGATCACGTTGTCATTATCAATTGCGCAAAGGTAAGATTGACCGGCAAGAAGTTGGAGAAAAAGGTGCACATTCACCACTCCGGATATATCGGCGGTCTCAAAGAGATTCAATACAAGAAATTGATGGCAGAAAAGCCGGAAAGAGCAGTTATGCTCGCCGTAAAGGGAATGCTCCCCAAGAATTCGCTCGGAAGAAAGCAACTCACTAAAGTACGTTGCTATGCAGGTAGCGAACACAATCAACAGGCTCAAAAGCCCGAAGAATTGAAATTTTAATAAGGAGTAACGAAAATGGCTACGAAGAAGACTAAGAAAAAAGTTCAGTTCTGGGGAACCGGAAGAAGAAAGAAAGCTATCGCAAGAGTCAGACTTATTCCTGACGGCAACGGCGCTATCACTATCAACAAGAGAAGCCTTGACGAGTACTTCGGACTTGACACGCTCAAACTTATCGTTCGTCAACCTCTTGAATTGACGGGCAATACCGCAAAGTATGACGTTATCGTCAACGTAAGCGGCGGCGGTTTTACAGGTCAAGCTGGCGCTATTAGACACGGTATCTCAAGAGCTTTGGTTCTCGCAGACGAAGAGACGAAAGCAGCTTTGAAGAAGGCAGGTTACTTGACGAGAGATCCAAGAGCAAAAGAAAGAAAGAAATACGG
This sequence comes from uncultured Clostridia bacterium, assembly GCA_947176265.1. GTDB lineage: Bacteria > Bacillota > Clostridia > Christensenellales > UBA3700 > RACS-045. The sequence goes on from CAMWQA010000053.1 coordinate 755, forward strand.
TCTCAAGAAAGCAAGAAGAGCTCCGCAATTCTCAAAGAGATAATCAATTACTCAACAATCAAAAGCCCCGAAATTTTTCGGGGCTTTATACGGAAGCGTATCGAAGTGGTCATAACGGGCTTGACTCGAAATCAAGTAGCCGAGCAATCGGCTCGAGGGTTCGAATCCCTCCGCTTCCGCCAGCAAAACCTAAATCGAACGTTTTATGTTTGGTTTAGGTTTTGTAATTACAGGAGAAGTTATGATTTTAAGTGCAAGACAAAAAGTAAGCATAAGCATGGTAGGCACCGATGGAAATTTGTCTATAGTAGGAAGCTTTCAAATTATACAAGACGCAGTCACCGAGCTTGCCGGTATGCTTAAAATTGACGGAGGGACGCTGCGTGATAAATATAACGCGCTTTGGGTATTTACAAAGACGAGAGCCAAGTTTTTCAAGAAAATAGGTTGGAACAAAGAACTCGCAATTACAAGCTATATATCCTTTATCTCAAATGCAAAGATTCATATCAACGTTGTGCTCAAAGACGATTACGGAGAAGTTGTACTTTTTTCGAAGACGGAGATGTGCGCGCTTGATATAGAAACTCAAAGGATTAGAAAGACTTCATCGGTGGGAGTAGAGCAGTCTATGCTTGAAAGAGCAAACGATACGATAGATATTGCGTTTACCAAATTTGCAGAAGTCGAGTTGCCGACGGTAGAGCAAGTAATAGTCAAGTCTACTAATATTGATTTTTCGCGCCATACGAATAATACGGAATATATAAGACTTGTTATGGACACGTACTCGGTTGAGGAAATGGAAAATAAAGTAATAAAAGAATTTGAAATTTTATACGCAAATCAATCTTTTGAAAAAGACATTTTGGATATAAGGAAAGCAAATGTTGACAATAAAGACCTTGTCTTGATAGAAAAGAATGGACAGGCTGTCGCTAAGTGCGAAATTGTTTTTTAATATATTCTTACAGTACTGGAAGCGTTAAAGTTTTAAGAAAAAAGTGAGATGCAAACATCTCACTTTTTATTATTAATTGAGGACCCATAAAGTCAAATTAAGCGACGCTGCAACGCAAAGCCAAAGAGGGTAGATACATAAGATATATCCAAATAGTCTTTTGTATTTATAGATATTGACTATCAATACAAAGCCTGCTATTAGATTTAGCAGTATTACGACGTTGCCTATTAATAGCTGCTTTAAAGTAAAGAAGACGAGGCACCATAATATATTTAAGACACCATTTATGATCATTAAAACTATGGTATAAGTCGGTATATCTTCTTTTTTTAGCCAAATGAAATTAATAACGGCAAACGCTAAATATACGATTGTCCATACGATAGGGATAACAATATTAGGTATCCATTGAGTAGGTTTTTGTAATGAATTAAACCAATCTTGACCGAGGAAGACAAAGATACTTCCCAAGACTGCAACGAATACGATTGCTGCGCACGAAATTATTATTTTTTTAGTTTGACTCTTTTCCATACATATATAAATATATCAATTATTACAAAAATTATACTCAGTATATTTAAAATTTTATCAAGTCTTGACAGTTTTAGATTCGATATAATATAATTACAATATGAAAACGTGCAAATTAAAATCTAATGCGCCATGCGCAAATGATATTATAACCAAGTGTTTGGTTGAGGATTTATACAGTGAAGAGCAACCTTTTGTACGACATTTCATTGAAGATAATCATACTTTAACGGTATTGGTTGCCGAAGATTATTATTTAAGAATCAACTCGACGCTTTCCGTTATCGTTATAATAGACGAACGCGCCGAATTTACAGAGATTGAGATAACCGCAAACGGCGGTAAGAGTGGACTTTTGCAAGAGGGGTATGGAGCAGAGAAAAGCGCTGTGAAGAAGATGGTTAAGATCCTTAAACAACTTGGATTTATCGAAGTGGAGAATTAAAATAAAACTGGTGGCAAGTTGCTATTGCATCGCCGCAATAATGCAACGAATTTGCAGGTGTAGTTCAATGGTAGAACTGCGGCTTCCCAAGCCGCCAGCGCGGGTCCGATTCCCGTCACCTGCTCCAAGATAAGCAAGACTAAATGTAGTCTTGCTTATTTACTTCTTACATCTTCATTCTTTACTGTTCGCTAAATTGTTTTTATATTAAAACTTTTCACGTGTCGGCAAATTTAAAATGCGCTTTAAAATATTTAACAAATTTTGGAAAAAGTATAGATTTTTCCGTCTCAATATATTAAAATAGATTTAGATTAAATCTTGCAAGCGGAAATCATAAAAATTGCTTGTGGGGAAAAGGAGATTTATATGAAACCTACGATTGGTATTAGACCGATTATTGACGGCAGATGGGGCGGCGTAAGAGAAGGACTTGAAGACCAGACTCGCCGTATGGCTCAATTGGCTAAAGAACTTATTGAAAGCAATCTTTTCTATACTGACGGTACGCCGGTGCAAGTCGTCGTTTTTGACGGCACGATTGGCGGAGGCGCAGAAGCGGCTAAGTGTAAAGAATTTTTTGACACGCAAAACGTTGTTGGCACGTTGAGCGTAACGCCTTGTTGGTGCTACGGCTCTGAGACCATAGACCTTGATCCGTATACCGTCAAGGCGGTATGGGGACTCAACGCAACGGAGCGCCCCGGCGCGGTATATCTTGCCGCAGCAATGGCAATACATGCGCAGAGAGGTTTGCCGGCTTTTGCCATATACGGCAGAGACGTGCAGGATAAAGACGACGAGAATATTCCGCAAGACGTAGCGGAGAAGATTTTGCGTTTTGCAAGAGCGGCAATCGCAGTAGGCAGTATGCGCAACAAGGCGTACGTTGGACTGGGTAGCGTCGCTATGGGTATCGGCGGATCTTTCTTAGATGGCAACCTTATGCAAAAATACTTTGGCATAAGAGCTGAATGGGTGGATATGTCAGAAGTCAACCGCCGTATCACGCTTGGAATATACGACCAAAAGGAATACGAAAAAGAACTTGATTGGATAAAGAAAAATTGCAAAGAAGGCATTGATACCAACGCTAATCCAAAGACGAGAGAAGAAAAGGACAAGCAATGGGAATTTATCGCCAAGATGACTTTGGCAATCAAGGATATTATGATTGGCAATCCCAAGCTTGACAAAATCGGAAGACACGAAGAAGCCCTTGGCAGAAATGCAATACTCGGCGGTTTCCAAGGTCAGCGTATGTGGACGGACTGGTTGCCAAACGGAGATTTCAGCGAATCAATTCTCAACTCGTCGTTCGATTGGAACGGCAAGAAAGAGCCTCTAGTATTGGCGACTGAAAACGATACGCTCAACGGTATGAGCATGCTCTTTGAAAAACTTTTGAGTTATCAAGCAAGTATATTTGCAGACGTGCGTACTTACTGGTCTCCCGAAGCAGTCAAGAGAGTTACGGGTTGGACGCCTGAAGGCAAAGCAAAAGACGGATTTATGCACCTCATCAACAGCGGAGCGGCTGCGCTTGACGGTACGGCTATGGCGAAAAACGAAAATGGCGAAAACGTAATCAAGCCTTGGTGGGAAATGAGCAAAAAGGATATAAACGCTTGTATGTCCAAGACGGATTGGTGTCAAGCCAACCTCGGATATTTCAGAGGCGGCGGTTTCAGTTCTCACTTCAAGACGGAAGCGGAAATCCCTGTAACTATGATGAGAATGAATATGGTAGACGGTCTCGGACCGGTAATACAAATCGCAGAGGGATATACGGCTTTAGTACCAGACGACGTACAAAAGATACTTTGGGACAGAACAGACCCGACGTGGCCAAGCACTTGGTTTGCTCCCCGACTCACAGGCAAGGGCGCGTTTAAGGACGTATACAGCGTAATGGCAAATTGGGGCGCAAATCACGGGGCGTTTACCTACGGACATATCGGCGCAGATATTATCACGCTTGCGTCAATGTTGAGAATACCCGTAAGTATGCACAACGTAGAGGAAGACAAGATTTTCCGTCCGCACGCATGGACTGCGTTTGGCACTGAAGACAAAGAGAGCGCAGACTACAGAGCTTGCGCAAACTACGGCGCGTTGTATAAGTAGTATCCGATGACTTCACTCGCAAAAATGCACCTAAGCATGTCATTAGGCTGACTTTTACACGGAGATTTTATTGACGTACATAGAGTACGACTGCAAAATCTCCGCGCAAAATTCAAACCAAAGCACTCTGCTTAGGCATAAACGATTTTATTTTCAATAAAATTGCATTTTTTGAGCTTGCCATCGGATAAAAAACAATATTTTAGTTTTTAAGTAGTAATTAGATTTAGGAGAGCAATATGGACATAAAAAAGCTGTCAACGAAAGAGCAGGTTTTGTTGGCAATGAACAGAGTATATTCAAACGCTTTGACGACAACGTCGGGCGGAAATATATCTGCAATTGACGAGAGAGGACATATCTTCATTACTCCCAGCGGTATCGATAAAGGCACTTTGACGATTGACGATATCGTCGAAGTACTTCCCGACGGTACTCGCATAGGCAGACACGCTCCGTCAATGGAACTTCCTTTCCACTCCAATATCTATCGCGAGTGCAAGGATATCAAGGCAATAGTGCACGCTCACGCTCCCGCTGCGGTTGCTTACGCGTGTATGCGAGTCGCTCCCGATTCGTCTTGCGCAAGAGTATACGAAGACAAACTCGGCAAGATAGCCGGTTCGAGATATGCTCTTCCCGGGTCGCTTAAGCTTGGCGATATAGTTATGCAAGGTTTCAAAGACGGCTACCGCACCGTTATGATGGACAATCACGGGGCGACGGTAGGCGCAGGCGATATGCAAAAGGCGCTCGCAATGTACGAGACGCTCGATTATCTCTGCCGTTCGCTCTTTCAAGCGCAGACGCTTGGCGGAGCAAAGTATATAAAAAATAAAATACCTTTGAAAATCACAGCGTATCCTGTCGGAAATATAGACAAGGGAGATGTCTCAAAACGCGAGGAATTGACGGCTTTTATCAAGAGAGCGTACAAAGGTCAACTCGTGGGAAGCGGTTGGGGAACTTTAGCGATAAGAGACGGCAAGGGCGTACTTTTTAACGCAGATTGCGACAGCCCGCTCGACTTGTCGGCAGAGGATATAGTCAGATATGAAGGCGGGGAAGTTTCGGCGGATAAACCTTGCAAATATCTCGATTTGATATTAAATATTCTTGACAAAACGCCCGAGGCGCAGAGCGTGTTTGTATCTATGCCGTCGGCTGTAATGGGCTTTGCTATGGCAAACGTAGAGTTTGACGCAAGGTTGATACCAGAGAGTTACATAATGCTCAAAGACGTCAAGAGATTGCCGTATTCGGCTATAGGCGATTACGACTCCATTGCAAATGCGTTGACGACGACTTGTCCTGTGACAATTATCGACAACGAGTGTATCATCACGATAGGCAAGAACACTACCAAGGCGTTTGACAGATTGGAAGTGTGCGACTATTCGGCGCGTTCTGTGCTTCTTGCAAAGTCTGTGGCAAAGATAAATCCTATTGACGAAACTCAAGTCAAAGAGATCGACGACAACTTCAACGGGTGGTAATATGGCAAAAAACGCAAGGGTACTTGCAATAGATTTGGGCGCAAGTTCGGGTAGAGGTATATTATTTAGTCTTGTCGACGGAAAGTTGCAACAACAAGTAATACACCGCTTTCCCAACGGCGCAGTAGAGCGAGACGGCAGGCTGTATTGGGATTTAAATATGCTATATACAGAGGTCGTCAAGGCAATAGAGATTGCTTGCAATGAAGGCAAACTTGACGGCGTGGGTATTGATACTTGGGGCGTGGACTTTGGAATAGTCGACAAAGACGGAAAAGTCATTTGCGACGACTTCCGCAATTACCGCAATCCTGCCAACTCAATCGTAAGAAATTCGCTTGACGAGAGCGCGCGAAAAAATCTCTTTGACATTGCGGGTATATCCGATAATGACTTCAACACTACTTATCAACTCATTTTAAGAGCGCGCGAAAATTACGATTTTGACAGCATAAAGCATATTCTTTTTACGCCGCAATTATTGGGGTATATGTTGACCGGCGTTGCGGTAAGCGAACCCACAATATCGTCGACAAGCGGTTTCTTTAGACAAGGCGAGGGCTTTGACGAGAACTTTTTAAAGAGCTTTAATATACCCAAAGACGTATTTCCAAATTGGGTTGACACTTGCTCGATTATAGGAGATTTAAAAGAGAATTTAAAAGCCAAATTCAATATAGATTATTATTTGCCCGTCGTCGCAACGCCTGGGCACGACACGGCTTGCGCGGTATTAGGTGTTCCGTCGCAGGAAGAGTATCCGCTCTTCTTGAGTAGCGGAACGTGGTCGTTATTCGGCGCGCTTGAAGATAAGCCAATCGTAAATGACGACGCTTGGAAGTACGGCTATACCAACGAGCTTGGTTTTGGCGGAAAAGTGCGGTTGCTACGCAATATTATGGGTATGTGGATAATTCAGGAATGCCGTCGGCAGTGGATAAGCCAAGGCGAGAGTATAGATTATCCGCAAATAGTTGAACTCGCAAAAAATAGTAAGGATAAAGGCGCGTATATAGACGTCAACGACTCTGCATTTGCTTTGCCGTGCAATATGGCGGACGCAGTAAAAGCCTACGTCTTTGCAAAGCAGGGAATAAGATTGGAGAGCATAGGAGAAGTCGCTAGGTGCGTGTATACTTCGCTTGCAAAAGCGTACAAGGATGCGTACGACGGACTTGTCAAATTGACGGGCAGAAAGTACGGTAAGTTGTATATAATAGGCGGCGGAGCAAACAACGAATATCTCAATCAAATTATAGCGGATACTTTGGGTATAGAAGTATCGGCAGGTCCGTCTGAAGCAAGCGCGCTTGGCAACGCGATAGGACAATTTGTCGGCTTGGGTATAGTAAAACCCAACCAAATTAAAAAACTTATACAAGACAATTTTGACGTCAAAGTCTATTTGCTCAAATAAAGCTTATATAAAATTACATAGACGGCCTATGCGCCGTCTTATTTTTTAGCAAAATTTCAATTTGGTATTGCAATCTATATTTTCGTATGTTATAATAATAATAACCAAAGGCTATTATGACAACGCGAATTTGTATATGACGTATTATATAAAACAGGGGGAGCATACAATGAAAAAGAAATTAGTACTGACAATAACCATATTATTATTGATTTGCATTGTGGCAGCGTCTTTTTCGGGTTGTTTTTTGTTTAAAGAACCGCGTCACAAAACTTTAAAATTATCGCAAGTATATCAATTGACGAGCGGCGATATAGTATTTGATATAGCAAATAAAGACGCGATTGGCGAAAGGGACAAAATTGAGTTTTCATTTAACAATGGGAGGACTTGGCAAGAAGCTAGTTTCAATAATTATAATAAGTATTATTATCACGACGTCAAAGAGTCTGACTATGGCAAAAAATATAAAATTGCCGTGAGAATTGCTAAAGATGACGATAATAGAGTAAGTAAAAAATCAAAAGCCATAAGTTACGTTGTAAAATCTCCGAATAAGTTTAAATCAGATGATATAACGGGACAATTAATTGACGATTTATTTGGACTAGAAAAAGAATATAAAGACACCTATAGATTTGTTTTTGAGAACGATAAGATACAAATTAAAAGATATTATCAAGAGCAAGATGAAGATTTAAACCTAAAGGCTGTTGAAGAGAATGATAGAATAAACTTTGAGTATAAGTTGCTTGGTAAAACCCAACCTACGCAAGAGGATATTGACAACATTTTCAGCATTGCAGATAATATTAAAGTAGAGAGCGGCAATGAAATTTTTGATTTAGCAGAAGTATGGGCAACGTTTTTTAATTATCTTGCCGAATGTGATAAAACGTACGACAATGAAGGTTGGAAAAATTACGATTATTCAAAAGGCATATTAGAGGATGAGTATTCGGCAAGCGTAATTGCGGATATTGCCGAAGAAGATGAAAAAATCGTTGTGGCGGGTAAGCAAATTATTATGATGGTAAGAGTAAAGGAAAGCGGTTCTGCTTTAAGGTCAGACACGTTTTTGATAAAAGTGGCATTAAAATAGATGTTAGAGAAACATTTTAAATTATATACGGAGTAACTACGCTTGCGACGCGAGAATATCCGTCTTTCGTCAAGTGCAGTCCGTCGAGAGTATACCGGTTGTTGAGATTGCCGGCTTTATCTTTTAGAGAAGAATTGACGTCGATATATACGCAGTCGTATGCGTCGCAAATATCTTGCAAAAGAGAGTTGAGTTCGTCAATAGTTTTATTGTTTCGACAGCCCGTCTTACTGAAAAAGGTGGGCTTTATTATAGCGTTCACAGGATATACGGATTGAATAAATATTTTGCACGCGGGAAGCGTTGCGCGCGTCTTTACAATTATGCTTTGGATATTCTTGGCAATCTCTTGCGGAGGGACGCCTTTTCCTATATCGTTGGTACCGCCCAAGAATACGAGTTTGGCTGGCGCAAGGTCAAGCGCGTTGGACTCAAGACGGCGGAGCATACCGCTAGTAGTGTCTCCCGATATGCCTCTGTTGCAAGAGTTCACTGTTGGGTAAAACTCGGCAAGGTTGCACATTTCCGTAATAGAATCTCCCAAGAATACCGTTGCTCCTTGTTCGGCTTGCGCGTTTGCGTAAGCCGACGCTTTTTTGTCCTTATTGCCCAGCAAAGTGACTCCGTGCGGTCCGTAAATTGCAAAATATGACGCCATAACTGTGGCGATCGTTATCACAATCGCGCATATTAGAGCTATTACGGAATTTCGTATTTTCTTGTCGTAATGCATCATATCCAGCAACTCCCTACACAAATATATTTTATACTTTTTTTAATTTTATGTAAATAATGAAATTTTAAAAAACATATTTTTTTCAAAAAATATACGAATTATTTTAATTTGATTTTGCAAAGATAAAAGTCTATGGTATTATAAGATTAACGCACGTATTGAATTTTGAGAGGTATATATGGCAAAATTGTATTTAGTAGGTACGCCTATCGGCAATCTTTCCGACATAACTTTGAGAGCGCTTGATACGCTCAAATCAGTCGACGCAATAGCTTGCGAGGATACCCGCCATTCTCTCAAATTGCTCAATTATTACGATATTAAAAAGCCTTTGTTCGCCTGTCATAAATTCAACGAAAAGCAAAGCGTCGACAAGATTTACGCAATGCTTGAAGAGGGAAAAGACGTTGCGCTCATTACCGACGCAGGTATGCCGTGCATATCCGATCCCGGCGCTGTACTTGTCAACGGGCTGTTGGAAAAGGGCGTGGAAATAAGCGTTATCCCGGGGGCTACCGCTCTGACTAGCGCAATGGCGCTTTCGGGTATATGTCAACCTACTTTTACTTTCATAGGTTTTTTGCCCGATAAAAACAAAGACAGGGAAAAACTTTTATTGCCATTTAAAAAAGTCAAGACGTCGTTGGTATTTTATTCTTCGCCGTATGATATCAACAAAGATATTGAATATCTATATGGATTTTTGGGAGACAGAAAGTTGCATATCGTCAGAGAGATAACCAAGATACACGAAGAGCATATTATCACTACTTTGGCAGAAGGCATTCAAGATAACCCAAAAGGCGAATACGTGCTTATCGTCGAGTGCGCAGAGCAGATAGAGGAGAGCCCGCAAGGCAGTATTGAAGAGCAACTTGACGAACTCTTAAAAAGCGGTATGGATAAAAAGAGCGCAATCAAGCAAGTCGCTAAAGCCAACGGACTGACGAAAGACGAGGTGTATAAAATCGCCATTACAAAATAAAAGCCGACGGGTGTTGACTTTTGAACGGTTGTCGTGTATAATGTCGATTAGAGGTACTTATGATAGAAAGAACGCAGTACAGAAGCGCAATTCGTTCAAAGAAGTTTATTAAGAACGCTTTTTCGGAGTTGTTGCAAAAAAAAGATTTAGAGAAAATTACCGTTACGGAGATAGTCAAGCTGTCGGGGCTCAACAGAGGTACGTTTTACGCGCACTACAACAATATTACCGACGTACTTGAAGAGATTGAGAAAGAAGTGACGGACAAGATACTTTCGCTTTTTTCGGCGTATAAAGACAGCATAATAGAAAACCCAACTCCTTTTTTGAAAGAGATTGCAAACTTTTTGCAAAAGGACTACGAATTTTACAAACGTCTTATTTGCGCAAAGATGGGCGAAAACTTTATTGACAAGCTCAAAGAGTTTTTCGTTACGACCGTTATGCAATCTATCAAAAAGGACGAGATGCAGGACAAGGCAAAATTTTTGCTTATCGTCAGATTTTATACCAACGGATTTGCCGATATGTACGTAGACGTATTCAAAGGGAAACTCAACGTAACTCTCGACAAACTCACGGAAATGATGGGAGAAATAATTGCCGTAGGTATAGGGGAATTCAAATTAAAGCCGCAATAAGACCTAAAAGAGCGCAATATCACAAAATATAGATATTATGTATCACAAAATAATATAATTAATTGACGGAAGTCAAAACAAAAGCCGTAGGGCAATAAAAGGAGTAATTATGATTTACAATGCAAAAGAATACGGAGTAATCGCAGGCGAAGACGTAAGCCATACGCTTCAAAAAGCGCTTTGCGAACTTGAGAATATAGAGGGAGAAAAGACTCTTGTTTTTGAAAAGGGAGAATATCATCTTTATTCAAATAAGGTGTGTACTAAAGATCTTTTTATTACCAATACCGTGGGAGACAAGCAGTGGCATAAAGGCACCGTGCCTCACCGCAACAATATAGGTATTTGGATAGAAAACCAAAATGATTTGACGATAGATGGCAACGGAGCGGTATTCGTATTGCACGGCAAGATGACTAATATTGCAGTGGTCAACAGTAAGAACGTCAAACTCAAAAACTTTTCGATCAAAGTTGACAATCCCGATATGCACGAGTTGAAAGTAGTCGAGGTGGGCAAGACGCACGTTGACTTTGAGATTGACAGAGAATCTAGATATCATAAGTTCCATTTGAGATATTATTTCGTAGGCGAGGATTATCGCGCAAGATTTAAGAAGTCGACTTTTGGTTGGTGGTTTGGATATATTCCGCGCGAAGATCAAAATACCATTATTAGAAAGGCGCATCCGTTGAGAGGCGCATACGCAATCAAAGAGTTAGAGCCGCATAAGTTTAGAGCTAAGTTTTTGAAGACGTCTAGGTTTAGAGTCGGCGATAAATATTACGTATACGACGAGTTGAGAAAATACAACGGTATATTTATAGAAAAGAGCGATAACGTCGCTTTAGAGGGAGTAAATCAGCATTTCAATTACGGATTGGCTTACGTTGCGCAAAATTCAAGCAATCTCTATATAGACGGTTGTAAATTCTCTCCGCACGCAGACAGTTCAAAACTTATGATATCGGCGGCGGACTTTGCGCATATTTGTATGTGCCGCGGTCAAGTCGTCATTAAGAACAGCGAATTTATAGGCGCGGGAGACGATACGCTCAACGTACACGG
>CAMWQA010000054.1 GCA_947176265.1 uncultured Clostridia bacterium
CAATAAAGTAATATTTAGTTGCGTAAAATCTATATTAAAACTGGAATATTTTACACAAAATCAATATATCATCTAAAAAATGGTAAAATTTGGAATACAATTTATAAAAAATACCGCTAATTGCGGTATTTTTATAGTTTTTCAGCTGATAGTTTTAATAATATTTTAATTCTGCTTGTGCTTGTTGACAAAATCTTCCATTTTGTCCATTGCCTTCTTGAGACTGCTCAAAGAATACGCGTAACTTATTCTCACAAAATCCGTTCCGCTTTCGCCGAAAGCGTTGCCGGGAACTACGGCGACTTTGTTCTCTTGCAAAAGTTTGTTAGCAAACTGCTCTCCGTCCATTCCAGTACTCTTTACGCATGGGAAAACGTAAAACGCTCCTTTTGGCTCAAAGCAAGTCAAACCCATATCGTTGAGTCTCTTGACCAAAAAGCGCCTACGCATATCGTACTCGTCGACCATTGCCTTGATTTCTGCAAAGTTATCCTCAAATCCGCCTTTCAATGCGGCCAAGGCCGCGCACTGCGAATTGGTAGAAGCGCACATAATTATGTATTGGTGTATCTTAAGCATTTGCTTAAATATTTCGTTGGGAGCGCAGACGTAACCCACTCTCCAACCCGTCATAGCAAAAGCCTTGCTAAATCCGTTGATGAGTACCGTGCGCTCTTTCATTCCCTCGATTTCGGCAAAGCAAGTATGTCTGACTCCGCCGTAGGTCATTTCGCAATATATCTCGTCGCTGAGCACCAATATATCGTGTTTTTTGACTACCTTTGCAATCTCCTCAAGGCTCTCTCTCGGCATTATTGCGCCGGTGGGATTGTTGGGGTATGGCAAAATAAGCGCCTTCGTCTTTGGAGTGATAGCTGCCTCTAAGTTCTTTGCCGTCAATCTAAACTCGTCTTCGACGTAACATTTGGCAGGTACTGCCTTACCTCCGCACATTGCTACGCTCGGGCAATAAGACACGTAGCTCGGCTCTGGTACGATAACTTCGTCGCCGTCGTTGAGAATTGCTCTCAACGCAGCGTATATCGCTTCGCTTGCGCCTACTGTGATAAATATCTCTTTTTCGGCGTTGTAATCGACGTCAAATCTCGCCTTAAGATATTTTGCAATCTGCTCGCGGAGCGCAGGGAGTCCGCTGTTGCTCGTGTAATGCGTCATTCCCTTTTGAATACTTTTGATACCAGCTTCGCTTGCGCACCAAGGCGTGTTGAAGTCAGGCTCGCCAACTCCCAAGGAAATAACTTCCTTGTCCCTGTCTGCCACGTCAAAAAACTTTCTTATTCCGGACGGCGGTATATCCATAACCGTCTTGCTTAAATATTTCTCGTAATTCATAGTATCACTTGTCTTTTTTGTTCGCTGTCTTCTTCGTCCAATATTACGCCTTCCGTCTTATACTTTTTGAGTATAAAGTGCGTTGCCGTCGAGACGATATCTCTCATTGTCGAAAGCTTCTCGGATACAAATCTCGAAACCTCTCTCAAATTCTTGCCTTCGACTGTTATGCACAAATCATAAGCTCCGCTCATGAGATATACTGCCTTTACTTCCTCAAATTGATATATCGATTTGGCTATCGCGTCAAATCCGCTACTCATTTGCGGAGTAACTTTGACCTCTATGAGCGCGGTGACTATGTCTTCGCTCAACTTCTCGGTATTGCAAAGCGTCGTGTACTTGGCAATGACTCCGCTCTCTTCCATTGCCTTGATTCTCTTTTGCGCTTCTTTGGCGTCAAGTCCTACCATATCGGCGACTTGTCCTGCCGTAAATCTGCTGTCGTCCTGCAATACTTTTAGTATTTTGTTATCAAAATTATCCATTGTTTTTCACTCCGTAAGTTCAAGATATTCTTCGTATGTAGTAAGTTTGTCAAAAGTCTTCGTGCCGTTGATTTCTATTATTCTGTTGGCAACCGTCTGCATAAGTTCTTGGTCGTGCGACGCAAACAACATGCCGCCCTTGAAATTTATCATTCCTTTGTTGAGCGCAGTTATCGCTTCCAAATCAAGGTGGTTGGTAGGCTCGTCAAGTATGACGAAGTTGCCGCCTTGCAACATGGCTCGCGCCATCATACACCTTACCTTTTCTCCTCCGCTCAATACGCAAGCCTTTTTCTTTGCCTCTTCGCCCGAGAACAACATTCTGCCAAGCCAACCTCTCAAATAACTCTCCGTATGGTCTTTGACGGCGTATTGGTTTATCCATTCTACCAAACTAAGTTGCACCCCGTCAAAGAAATTGTCAAAGTTTTGCGGAACGTAACTCAAATTGATAGTCTTGCCCCACTTGAAAGTGCCGCTGTCGGCTTGCTCTATACCCATAAGTATGTCAAAAAGCATTGACACGTTAATAGACTTGTCGGAAAGGAACGCCACCTTCTCGCCCTTTTGTACCGTAAACGTTACGTCTTCAAAAAAGCCTTTCTTAGTCAACCCCTCGACTGTGAGTATATCCTTGCCGAGTTCTTGCTCAAACTCAAAGTTGATATAAGGATATTTACGCATTGACGGCTTGATGTCCTCAAGCGTAAGTTTTTCGAGTTCTTTCTTTCTCGAAGTAGCTTGGCGCGACTTGCTGGCATTGGCGGAAAACCTTGCGATAAATTCTTGCAATTCCTTGGCTCTTGCCTCCGCCTTTTTATTTGCCTCTCTTGCCTGTTTTGCAAGTAATTGGTTGGTCTCGTACCAGAAATCATAGTTGCCCACGTACATATTGATATGTCCGTAATCCACGTCGCATATATGCGTGCACACCTTGTTGAGGAAGTGACGGTTGTGGGATACTATTATTATTGTATTCTTAAAGTCAAGCAAAAAGTTCTCAAGCCACATAATCGACTTTGCGTCAAGGTTGTTGGTAGGCTCGTCGAGTATCAAAATATCGGGATTGCCAAAGAGCGCTTGCGCAAGCAATATCTTGACCTTTTGCTTACCGTCAAGTTCGCCCATGAGTTTGTCGTGATATTCTTCGCCGAATTTGAGTTCGTTGAGAAGAGAAGCAGCCTCGCTCTCAGCTTCCCAGCCGCCGAGTTCGGCAAACTCCGTCTCAAGTTCCGACGCAAGTATTCCGTCCTCTTCGCTGAAATCTGCTTTGCAATACAAAGCGTCCTTTTGATCCATTATGTCAACCAGGCGCTTGTGTCCCATAAGTACCGTACGCATTACGGTATATTCGTCAAAATCGTTTTGATTTTGATTGAGCACGCTTATTCTTTGATTTTTGCCGACGCTGACAGTTCCCCTCGTAGGCTCTAACGCTCCCGACAAAATCTTCAAAAACGTAGACTTACCAGCGCCGTTCGCGCCGATAATCCCATAACAGTTGTTGTCGGTAAATTTTAAGTTGACGTCCTCAAAGAGTTTTCTTCCGCCAAATTGTAAAAATACGTCGTTTACTTGTAACATTTAGTCTCCTCACTCGATGCTATCCTCGAGTATTATTTATATTCTTTACTTTGATAGTGTATTAATTACCGTACCACCGAGATCTATCCTTGCTCCAAACGCATAGAGGAAGTAACTTGCAACTCTGTTACTCTCCACTTCATAGAGGAATTCATACGATTTGCTTTCGCCCTTTTTGAGCGTGACTTCTCCCTCGCAAGATATGACTGCCATAATTTCGTCTCCGCTCGCGGGATAACGTCGCTCGGCGTTGGTCACGTTCTTTCCATCCTTGACTTGGAATTTATTGCTAGACACCTGTATCTTTCTGTTAGCTTTTATCTCGACGGTCACCTGCAAAAAGCATTTTCCTTCATCCGCCGTCAAACCTTCTACACTTTGCAGTATCTTAATATCTTTGACAAGTATATCAGCTTGCGACGTCGATACGACTTGTCCCACGTGACCATACTTGAGTTTTTTGTCGTCGTCATTTTTCTGCACGAAGTATACCACGAGAATAATCGCAACGACTATTGCCAAAGTGATTACGACGAGTCCTATATTGCGTTTTGCCTTTAAGCCGAGTTTCATTATCTCTCCAAAATCCTGTCGGCAATTTGTTGACACTTAGAAAAGATTTTATCCACGTCTTCGCCGACAAAGTACTCGCCATTTTCGTATCTTATCACGCCGTTTACAACAGTCATAAGCACGTTGGACTTACTGCCTGCGTAAACGATATTTTTAAGCGCGTTGTTGATTGGTTGCATATTGGGTTGATGAATATCTATCATTATAAAGTCCGCGCGCTTGCCAATCTCAATAGTATCTAGATCGTCAAGTCCCATTGCCTGCGCGCCGTATACGGTGGCCATTTTCAAAACCTCTTCGCCGTCGATAGCCGTCGGGTCTGCAAGCGTAGCCTTTTGCAAGCCTGTCGCAAGGAACATCTCTCTAAACATATCGAGACAGTTGTTGCTTGCCGGTCCGTCTGTGCCCAGCGCAACATTGAGTCCGCTGTCAATTAGTTTTTTAAGCGGCGCTATACCGCTTGCAAGTTTGAGATTGCTTGCAGGGCAACTTACTACGCTTACGCCGTAATCTTTCAACGTCTTTATATCGTCGTCGGTTGGGTGTACGAAGTGGTACGCAATACCGCCGAAGTCAAACAAGCCTTGCTTGGCAAGATATACCGCCGGAGTTGCGCCGTGTCTCTCGACACATCCCTCTACTTCGCTCTTGGTTTCGCTCATGTGCGTGTATACGGGCATTTTCTTTGACTTTGCAAAGTTTGCAAGAGCCTTGATACACTCCTCGCTGTTGGTATACTCCGCGTGAAGTCCAAGTCTATAATTTATCAATTCGCCTTTGCTTCCAAGCGTATCTATATCGTTTTGCAACAACTTCTCAAGTCCTTGCAAGTTGTTTGCCGTAATGCCTTGCAAAATGACGTTGCGGAATCCGCTGTCTACGCAAGCGTCGGCAATACTCTCCAAATGGAAGTACATATCGCTTGCAACGCTCATACCGCTAGATAGATATTCGAGTATCGCAAGTCTTGTCAACCAATAGCAATCGTCGGGCGTCAGTTTGGCTTCTCTGGGAAAGACTTGTTTAAACAGCCAATCATTGAGAGCCATATCGTCCGCCTGCGAGCGCAAAAATACCATTGGCGAATGCGCGTGAGAATTCTTAAACGTCGGGATAATGAGATTGCCCTTTGCGTCAATCTCTCTATCCCACGGCAACAAAATGAGCGGCGAAACTTGACTGACAAGTTTAATCTTGCCGTCCTCAGTCCACAGCTCTCCGCCGTCGACAAAGTCCTTGCCCGTCCATATTCTTGCATTGTAAAATCTCAACATCATAAGGACAATTCTCCCATTTTGCCTATGCTCTCAAAAATCAAAGTCTTGATTTTGTCGCCCGATATTCTGAATGCGTCTTCCTCTACCACGTTGTCGAGACTCTCGTCGGTAACTCCGCAAGCAGGATTGACTACGCAAGTCATACCCACGACTTTAAGCCCCATATGTCTTGCCGCAATTACCTCAATCGCAGTGGACATACCCACGACGTCCGCGCCGAGAATCTTTGCCATTCTTACTTCGCTTGCCGTCTCAAAGTTGGGACCTTGCATTTGGATATACACGCCTTTTTTGAGGTCGATATTATGCGCCTTTGCAACGCTGTCCACTATTGCTCCAAGCCCCTCGTCATAAGGTCTCGTCATACCGGGAAATCTCACGCCAAGACTGTCGATATTCTTTCCGCGAAGCGGCGAAGGTATCAACGATATATGATCTGTGATACGCATTATCGTTCCTTTTTCGGGATAAGTTATACCCCCCGACACGTTGGTGGCAAAGAAAATCTTTGCGCCCAAAAGTCCGATAAGTCGCACGGGCAATACGCATTCTTGCGGCGTATATCCCTCGTAATAGTGCACTCTGCCTTGCATGACCGCAACAGGTACGCCGCTGATATATCCAAAGAGATACCTGCCCTTATGCCCCTTGACGGTGCTGATTGGCATACCATCTATATCGGCATAATTTATAGTCTGAACGACTTGCATATTCTCGACGATATCGCCAAGACCGCTACCCAAAGTAAGCAATACTTTGGGGCGGAAGTCCACTTGCGATTTAAGCGAATTATACGCTCTATAGAGAATATCCTGTGTGTCGTCAATCATTATTTGAATACCACTCTTGAACCGGGTTTTACAAGTTCTATTTTACCCTCTTTACAAAGCGGACATTCGTCCGGCTCGTAAGAAGTGACTTCCATGCTTATGAGATTTACGTACTTTACGCCAAAGTCAACGTTACCGTTGCTTCTGTCAACGAGCGACGCTACGGCTACGACTTCTGCGCCCATGCCTTGAACGAGTTTGACAACTTCTTTTACGGAGCCGCCCGTCGTAACTACGTCCTCGACTACGACGACCTTGGTCCCCTTCTCAATGGTAAAACCTCTTCTCAAAGTCATTTCGCCGTTTTCTCTCTCTGCAAAAATATTAGGTACGCCTAGCTGTCTTGCAACTTCATAGCCCATAAGTATACCGCCGATTGCCGGAGAAACTACGAGGTCGATTTTTTCGCCCGCAAGTTTTTCTGCCAAAGCTTTGCATACGATTTCGCTTTGCTTGGTGTCAATGAAAAGCTTTGCGCTCTGCATATAGGTGTCGCTGTGTCTGCCCGACGTAAGTTTGAAATGTCCTTTGAGTATTGCGCCAGTCTTTCTGTAGCAATCAAGCGCTTGTTCTTGTGTTAGCATTCTTTTTACCTCTCAAATAGTATTATTTTTTATTTATTCAATATCAGCGTTCCTACAAGGTCGTTGATATCCATATTGTTTTCTTCGACGTAAGTTGCAAGGTCTTTTGCAATATCTCTTGCGCCGTATGGATTGTTGAAATTATAAGTGCCTACTTGCACGGCCCTCGCGCCGCATATCATAAATTCGAGTACGTCGGTATAACTCGTAATACCTCCCAATCCTATGATTGGTATCTTGACTGCGTTGTAACAATCCCAAACCATCTTGAGCGCAACGGGTTTTACGCATGGACCGCTCATACCGCCGTTGTTGTTGAAAAGTATTGGCTTGCGAGTCTTGTAATTGACTGCCATACCCGACAAAGTGTTGATAAGCGATATTGCGTCTGCGCCGCCTGCTTCTGCAGCCTTAGCGTTGTCTGCAATGCAAGCCACGTTGGGCGAAAGTTTGGTGATAATAGGCTTGTTTGGGCAAGCCTTCTTGACTGCGCTCGTCACTCTTTCAACGCTTTGCGGCAACACGCCGAACGCCATACCGCCCTCTTTGACATTGGGACAGGAGATGTTGAGCTCTACCATATCAGACTTGCTGCCGTTTATCTTTTCTGCAATTGCGATATAGTCGTCAAGCGTGCTTCCCGCAACGTTGGCGATTACGACTACGTCGCGCTTTGCAAGATATAAATCGTCCTTTTGCAAATAATGGTCTACTCCGGGATTTTGCAAACCAACGCTGTTGAGCATACCGCCGTAACTCTCCGCTATTCTCGGAGGCGGATTGCCAAGCTTTGGCTTGATTGTCAAACCCTTGGTACAAATACCGCCAAGCTCTTCTATATTGTAAAATCTGTCGTATTCTCTGCCAAATCCAAACGTGCCGCTTGCGGTAATGATTGGATTCTTGAATTCTACGCCCGCTATATTTACTTTTAAATTGCTCATAGTACCACCTCGCTCAACTTCATCACGGGTCCTTCTACGCAAACTCTGACGTAGGTCTCTTCTTCGCCTGCTCTCTTGACTTTGCAATTGCATACGAGACACGCGCCTATACCGCAACCCATTCTTGCTTCAAGCGATACTATTATCGGCACGTCAAAAGGCTCTAAAGCTTTTTTGAGAGCTTTGTACATCACTTCGGGTCCGCAGCAGAACACAACGTCGGGCTTGAGTTTTGCCATATCTTCGGCAAGTATATTGGTCACAAATCCTTTTTTGCCATAACTGCCGTCGTCTGTGGCCACCGTCAACTGCTTTGACACCTTTGCCATCTCTTCTTCGAGCACGACTTTTTCTTTGTTTGCAAAGCCGAGATAGGTATAATATTCAAGTTCGGGATTGCTTGTGGGTATTGCAGGCAAAACTGCGCTACCCATACCGCCGCCGAGCAGTACGACCTTCTTTACGTTTTTGTCGGGCGTAAATCCATTGCCAAGCGGCAACATTACTTGCAACTTTTCTCCAACTTCATAACTCGACAAAACCTTTGTTCCGTCGCCTACTACTGCGTAGCAAAGCGTAATTGTCTTTGCGCTTATATCGTAATCGCAAATGCAAAACGGTCTGCGCAAGATATGCGACTTGTCGTTGAGTTTGACGTGCGCAAACTGTCCGCCTTTGATATCGTCGGGCATATCGTCAAATTGCAAAACCATTTTATATATGTCTTTTGCAACCTTTTGATTGAGTTTGATTACGCCAATTCTGTCCTTTAAACTTGCCATGATCTTCTCCGTATTGGGGCATCTACATAAGTGACGCGAGTAAAATTGCGTAAGTGATTTTTTTCGATAAGGAGGATAGGCGTTGCGCTCGTAGCAGCGCTACGGGCACGTTACCTAGACGAACTTAGCGAATAAATCAATAGCAATTTTGCCGTGGGAACTTGTGCAGATGTCCCTATTATTTAATACATCTCGTTATGTCTTTTTGCATATCGAGCGTAGCTTTCAAAGCGGCTTGCTTGTAATCAAGTCCTCTGTACGCGTCCTTTTTATACGCGCACAAAATACCTCTTGAGGAGTTGACTATACCGCCGATACCGTTCTCAAAACATACAGCCAAATCTTCGGCTTTTCCGCCTTGCGCGCCGTATCCCGGTATCAAGAAGAAGGTATTGGGATGAGCCTTGCGGATAAGTTTTGCTTGTTCCATATGCGTTGCGCCTACTACCGCGCCGATACTGCTATATCCGTACTTGCCGACGAGTTCTTTTCCCCAACCGTCGACGAGCGTTGCCATATTGTCGTACAACGTCTTGCCATTGTCCATTATCTTATCTTGCAATTCTCCGCTTGTGGGATTGGAAGTCTTGACGAGTACGAATGCGCCCTTGTCATATTCTTTGCAATCTGCTACGAACGGTAAAATGCCGTCGCTTCCAAGATAACCGTTGACAGTGATAAAATCGCTCTCATAAGGCGTGACCTTGCTGCCGTCTGCAAGCGTAGTCTTGCCTATGTATCCCTTGCTATACGCGCCTGCCGTTGAACCGATGTCATTACGTTTAATATCAGCAATGACAAAAAGTCCGTTGTCTCTTGCATACTTGACGGTGTCGCGGAATGCGATCATACCGTCCACTCCGTACATTTCGTAATAAGCCACTTGCACCTTGACTGCGGGGATTACGTCTTTGAGCGTGTCAATCAAGTCAAAATTGAATTTGGTAATTTGCTTGCCAGCTTCAGAAAGCGTAACGCACTTTGCCTTCATATCATCGGGCAAATAATCAATGCAGGTGTCCAACCCTATTACAGAAGGATTGTCCGTGAGTTTGATTTTATCAATTAATCTATCAATTATCATCTTGTGTCTCCTTGAAGAGTTTCTTTTTGTGTTATGCTTTGTATTTTAATTTACCTTCGACTATCGTCGCGCAAACTTTGCCTTTGACTTCCCATTTATCGAAAGGCGTGTTCTTACCTTTGGACTTAAAGCTCTTTGCGTCAATCTTATATTTTTTGTTGAGGTCAACAAGCGTAATATCCGCAAGTCCGCCTACATTCAAACTGCCGCTCTCAAGTCCTAGTAGCTTTGCGGGCTTTTGACTAGTGAGCTCAACAAGCTTGTCCAAACTGATAATTCCGCTGTCTACAAGATAGGTGTATGATAAAGCAAATGCGCTCTCAAGACCGCTGATACCGTTTGCCGCCGCAGAAAAGTCTACGTTCTTATCCTCGTAATGGTGCGGCGCGTGGTCGGTGGCGATTACGTCAATCGTACCGTCGGCAATACCTGCCAATATAGCCTGTCTGTCTTTCTCCGTACGCAAAGGCGGATTGACCTTGGAATTTGTATTGTAAGTGAGTATCAATTCGTCGGTGCCTGCGATATAGTGCGGACAAGTTTCGCAAGATACTTTTACGCCCCTTGCCTTTGCCTCTCTGATGAGTTGAACTCCGCTTGCCGTGCTGACGTGACAGATATGAACTTTGGTGTCGAGCATTTCGGCAAGTATAATTTCTCTTGAAATCATTATATCTTCAGCGCAAGACGGTATGCCCTTAAGTCCAGCTTTTGTAGCGTTTTCGCCCTCGTTGACAACTCCTTCGTTGATGAGCGACTTTTCTTCGCAGTGCGAACACAACAAAAGGTCGTAATCCTTTGCATATTCAAGCGCAAGTCGCATCATCTGCGCCGTAGCTACGGGTTGTCCGTCGTCGCTCATAGCAATTGCGCCCGCCTGTTGCATACTGCCCATCTCTGCCATTGTCTCGCCTTTGAGCCCAACTGTAATTGCGCCAATGGGATATACTTTTGCAAGATCGACTTCTTTTGCTCTGTCGACGATATATTTTACGATATATCTGTTATCAGTCACAGGCTTGGTATTGGGCATACAGCACACCGTGGAAAATCCTCCGGCAACTGCAGCTAAACTTCCGCTGGCAATATCCTCTTTATATTCAAATCCAGGCTCTCTCAAATGCGTATGCATATCAATGAATGCGGGCAACGCCGTCAAGCCGTCGGCTTCGATTACCTCATCAAAACTACCTTTGATATTCTTGCCGATTTGAGTAACTCTGTTTCCCTCGATAGCTATATCGCATTTATCTTTGCCTACAAAACAATTCTTGATTAATAATGACATATATACTCCTTTGTGTCTATTGCTTATCAGTTTGAAAAAAGTATCTTTCGAGTGCGTATATTAGTCGGTTACTTAGTGCACCACTCTAAAAGCGCCATTCTAGTTGCGACACCTGAAGTCACTTGATCGTCTTTGAGGCATATATCGCTATCCAACACGTCGCAGTCTATCTCTATACCTCTGTTGGCAGGTCCGGGATGCATAACTATTGCGCCCTTGTTGCACATCGCCATACGCTCCATACTCACGCCGTAAAATCTAGTGTACTCTTCTATGCTTGGGAAAAGTCCCTTTTGTTGACGCTCAAGCTGAATTCTCAATCCCATAATTACGTCTGATCCCTCAAAGGCTTCTTTGGCACTTCTGCATACTTTGCAAGGTTGATTTTCGATGCCCTTTGGCATGAGCGTGTTGGGCGCGAAGACTTTGACTTTTGCGCCCATTTTGCTAAGCCCGACTATATTGCTTTGCGCTACTCTCGAATGTTTGACGTCGCCTATTATCGCGACTTCCAAGCCTTTGAGCGTACCGAAATTCTTTTGCATAGTATACATATCCAAAAGCGCTTGCGTTGGGTGCGCGTGCAAACCGTCTCCGCCGTTGATTACGCTTGCCTTGACGTGCTGAGCGATAAGCGCAGGCGCGCCGGCAACGGAATGTCTTATGACGATTACGTCGGCTTGCATTTTGTCGAGCGTAACGGCGGTGTCGATAAGGCTTTCGCCCTTCTTGACGCTTGAACCGCTTGTGGTAATGCCCACCGTCTGCGCCCCAAGATACTTACCTGCAAGTTCAAACGAACAACGAGTACGCGTAGAATTCTCGTAAAAGAGCGTGACCATACTCTTGCCTTTGAGTAGGTCAAGAGTTTTCTTTTCGCCCGAAATGGCTTTTTCCATGAACTCCGCTCTATGCAAAAGCGCGGAAATATCTTCGGGACTTACTTGCGCTAACGCTAAAAAATCTCTTTTCATCAAGTCTCCTTATACCTATACTAGTATATTTTAACATATAATATATAAAAATAAAAGTATTTTGGGCAGAAAAAAACACCGCTTATTGCGGTGTTTTCTTTTTGTTACTCTTCGGATATTGTCGATACCGGACAACCCGCTGCGCAAGAACCGCAACTAATGCAAGCATCTGCGTCGATGACATATTTGTCATCACCTTCTGAAATTGCGCTTACAGGGCAACCCTCTGCGCATGCGCCGCACTTAATGCAGTCATCACCTATTACGTATGCCATAACCTTACTCCTTTATTACGTTTAGTAACCTTATTTTAACACGACAAAATAGCTTTGTCAATGTATATTTTATTTTATTTTACGACAAACGTAATTATGATAATTTAGTCTTCAAGTTTTCTCAGTTCGTTTTCGTCGACTTCTTCTTGGGCGTAAGTCTTCTTCGCTCCGTACTTGGGAG
>CAMWQA010000055.1 GCA_947176265.1 uncultured Clostridia bacterium
TTAATTGCGTCGGTTGCCATCTTGTCGCATCGATTGTTGTATTCGTTATCGGCATGCCCTTTGACTTTAATAAACTCAACCTTGTGTTTTGCCATCAAAAGCAACAGAAGCTTCCACAAATCATCGTTTTTTACAGGAGTTTTATTAGCAGTCTTCCAATTGTTGCTTTCCCACTGTTTTACCCACCCCTCGGAAAAAGCGTTGCAAACGTAAGCAGAATCGCTGTAAACCTTGACGTCGCAAGGCTCTTTAAGTGCGCTCAATCCTTGGATTACGGCAAACATTTCCATTCGGTTATTGGTAGTATCTTTATTGTATCCGTTCAATTCTTTCTCATGCCCATTATACATAAGAATTGTGCCCCAACCGCCTATTCCCGGATTTCCCGAACAAGCTCCGTCTGTGTATATCGTCACACTTTTCATGATTTGCTCAATTCCTCACTTCTCTTGCGGCATTTGTCTATTCCCTCAATAATACTCTTATCAACTGATTTTTCATTAAATGTGTCGATTGCCTGTATAGTAGTACCGCCTTTCGAGCATACCTTTTGAATTAAAATGTCAAGATTCTCGCTTGAATTAGCTACCATTTTACTTGCCCCAATCATTGTGGCAATAGTAAGATCTTTGCTCTGTTCAAAGCTCAAACCGCCTTTAACTCCGCCGTCTATCATGGCTTTAATAAAATAATAAACGTAAGCAGGACCGCTACCGCTAATTGACGTAACTGCGTCAAAATATTTTTCGTCTACTCTGACAGTTTTGGAAATTGTTTTGAAGATACTCTCTACAAATTTATCGCTCTCAAGGTCTGCGTTGTATGACGTGATAGCGCTCACACCTTCCCCTATTGAACAAGGAGTATTTGGCATGATACGAATTACTTGGTTGCAATTGCATACTTTGGCAATCGTGTCTGTGTTGACTCCTGCCATAATCGAGATGATACATTTGCAATTGTTTTTTGAAAGATTTGAAGAAATTTCTTTGAAAATTTGCGGTTTAACAGCCAATACGACGTATTCACACACTGACAAAATGTCTTGGTTGTCATTGCTGAAAGCTATTCCCCTATACGGCGAGCTTATGCTAGGCGTAGAAATATACATATCTTGCGCCTTAAGTAAATTGCTGTCCAATAAGCCGTTGATGATGGCTTTTGCCATGTTACCGCAACCTATAAATCCAAGTTTATATTTATAATTCATAAAATTAACTCCAAATTACTTTTTTTCTCTTGACACTTCTCAAAAGATTTAATATAATATTTAAGAAGTTTTAGCTTACACTTTTTTAGGGGAGTGGCTCAACGGTAGAGTAGTGGTCTCCAAAACCATTGGTTGCGTGTTCGAATCGCGTCTCCCCTGCCAAAATGACCTTTAATAGGTCATTTTTTATACGTTAACCTGTCCGCTCAAGCCCAAAACGTCTTTATTTTCTTTAAGTATAGGATTGATTACTTCGCTTATATACTCTATAGTCTGCTCTTTTGCGCGTCCAATAAAGTTTTTAGGATCGAGAATACTGTCAATTTTGTCATTGATTGCGCTAAAAGCTTCGTCGTTTTTAATTCTTTCAATCAGATCGTTATCCTTGCCGAACTGTTTGACCATTTTTGACGCTTCCATAGAATGAACGCGTATTTTTTCATGCAATTCTTGTCTGTCTCCGCCTGCTTTTACGCACTCCATGAGAATAACTTCTGTCGACATAAATGGTAATTCAGCCATAATGTGCTTATTAATTGTATTTTCATATACGACCATGCCGTCTGCAACGTTCATGTATATTTCTAATATTGCGTCAATAGATAAGAATGCTTGCGCCATAACGAGTCTTCTATTGGCGGAATCGTCAAGCGTACGCTCAAACCACTGCGTAGCCGCGGTATTTGCAGCATTGGCAGGCAAAGTCATTACGTATCTTGCAAGCGAACATATTCTCTCGCTTCGCATAGGATTGCGCTTGTAAGCCATTGCGGACGAACCAATTTGATTTTTCTCAAAAGGCTCTTCCATCTCTTTCATATTTTGCAAAATTCTCAAATCATTTGCAAATTTATAAGCGCTTTGCGCTATTTGCGACAACACGGATAGAATATTATAGTCATATTTTCTAGTATAAGTTTGTCCACTTACAGCAAAAGTCTTACTAAATCCCATTTTTTCAACAACCATTTCATTTAACTTCTTTACTTTGTCATGGTCGCCGTCAAAAAGTTGCAAAAAGCTTGCTTGCGTACCGGTTGTACCCTTTACTCCTCTCAATCGGGTGTTGTCAATTACGTATTGAAGATTTTCATAATCCAATTGCAATTCTTGCAACCAAAGCGCTGCTCTCTTACCAACAGTGACGAGTTGAGCCGGTTGAAGATGCGTAAATCCTAAAGTCGGCATATCTGCATATTTTATAGCAAACTTTGCCAATTTATCCATGACGTTGACAAGTTTATTCTTTACAAGAATAAGCGCGTCGTGGTAAATTATTGCATCGGAATTATCCGTAACGTAGCAACTCGTTGCGCCAAGGTGAATGATGGGCATTGCTTTTGGACACTGTTGACCGTAAGCGTATACGTAAGCCATGACGTCGTGTCTAACTATCTTCTCTCTTTCTTTTGCAATTTCAAAGTTGATATCTTCTATATGAGCGCGCATTTGCCCTATCTGTTCGTCGGTAATGTTTAATCCAAGCTCTTTTTCGCTCTCGGCTAAAGCCAACCATAATTTTCTCCACAAAATCATACGGGTCTTTTCTGAAAACTGTTCTAGCATTGGCTTGGTTGCGTATCTTGTAGTCAATGGATCTACGTAATTTGTTGACATATATTTCTCCTAAATTGTTAGTTTATATATATTATATAATATAATTTATTTTTTCGCAAGAATTTCAATGCGATTAAAGTATCAATATCGCGTTTAAAAATATATGGATAAAATGGGATAATGAATGCCGTATAATAGATATAAATAAACGTTACGCAATTAAATACTAATTGAATATATAAGTGTGTATTGGAAAGTAATATATATTAGCTGTGACGGTTAATAATATTTAGAGCAATCTAAATCAACTTCTTGATTTGTATTGTGATTACCAATAATTATATGTAAATAATAATTGACTTGAAGACTAAAATATAGTAAAATCAAGTCAATTATTCTAATAATCGTATTAAATTAGAATACATTCCTAATTAATTGAGAAATATTTGATAATTAGGGCTTCATCCAATCGACGTAAATACCGTAACCTTTAGTCGGGTCTGAAGTAAACACGTGAGTTACTGCGCCAATTAATTTGCCGTTTTGGATAATGGGACTACCGCTCATACCCTGCACTATTCCGCCTGTTGTATCAAGCAATCTTTTATCTACTACCCTCAATACCATACTTTTTTCAGATGGACAATTTTGGTTATATGTCTTGATAATTTGTATTTCATATTTTTGCGGACTCATACCGTCGATAGTATTATATATATACGCTGTTCCCGGTTGAGCGTCTGATTTTGAACCTAGCAAAACAAAATTGCCGTTGCGTTCCTCTTCAAGTTGTCCGTACAGACCAAAATCGTTGTTGGCGGTAATTTTACCAAGAGATTTATCAAGCGTGACGAATGAACCGTTTAATTCTCCCGCTCTGCCCCTTTGTCCTCTAACGTATCCATTGATATTGGCATTGTAGATATTTCCGCCATTGGCAACGATATTACTTCCATTCATATCTTTAATCGTGTGTCCTAAAGCGTAAAAATTACTTCCGTCCGAATAAGTCATAGTTCCTATGCCCTCAATTTGGTCTTGCAGCAACAATCCAAGCTTATTTTTACCGCTCAAAGCGTCCAATGCAGGCTGAATGACATACTCCTTAGTCTCTCCTTTACGCTTAATCGTCAAAGTTACCTCTTTTTTACCGTCTATCATCGATGGAATTTGATTTACGCTTTCTACAGTCTGATTGTCAATTTCCAACAATATATCTCCGTTTTTAATATCAAAATCCTCTACAGGACAAACCGCGCCTTCTTTTGTAACGACGCTTACCTTAGAAGTGATATATAATCCGTTTGTCTTTATTGCAATACCGATAGGATATCCGCCCAATGCAACGTACTTTTCGGTTTTATTTTCTTGCGCTTTTCCTATAGGAATAATACCAAACAATTTAAAATTGTAATTGTTTTGATCTTTGGATACTTTTATTGCGTTATTCAACTCAATATTTTCTAACGCAATACACTCATTTGACACAAAATTGCCGTTAATTTTGTCTATTTGCTCGATAGATAATGCTAAAATCGAAGCAAAAAGTAAAACTATAACTATGGATATTGTAAAAAATAAACTTTTTTTAGATTTAATATTCATCTTTTGACCTCTCGGAAATTAGTTTGAGAAGTTGAATTAAAATTATTCGCTGAATATTTAGTTTTTCTTATAATTTTGCGCAAAGTCTAGCATTTCTTTTGCGTGCGGAATGGCGTAAGACGAGATGTCTTGACCGCCGATAAGCCTGGAAAGCTCTTCAATTCGGTTTTCTTCATCTAAAAATACAAGTTTAGTAACAGTTTGTCCGCCTATAGTAGACTTTTGAATTAAGTAATGCGTATCTGCCATCGACGCTAATTGAGGTAGGTGCGTAATTGCAAGCACTTGTTTGTCTTTTGATATGTCATACATTTTTTGAGCGACTATTTGAGCTATCTTGCCGCTTATTCCGGTATCAATTTCGTCAAATACCATTGTGGATATACCGTCAAGATTGGCAATAATCTTCTTCATTGCCAGCATAAAACGCGACAATTCGCCTCCTGATATGACTTTTGAAAGTTCTTTGACTGGTTGTCCCGCATTTGCGCTAAACAAAAACATCGCTTCGTCGCTTCCGTTTATTGAAGGCGAAAAACTTTCAAAAGACGGCAACGGCGAAAAACTTGTCTCGAATTTACAGGAATTCATCCCCAGTTGCTTGAGTTCATTTTGAACGTTGTCTGCAAGTAATTTGCCCACTTTTGCTCTCTCTGCAGAAAGTTCTTTGGTGTTTTTATATAGCTTTTTCAATAATTCTGCTTTCTGAGATTCGTATTCTTTAACTTTTTCCTCTCCGTCAGCAAAAAAGTCGTATTCTTCCTGCATTTGATTTAGAGTCTCTTTGATCTCTTCAATAGAATTTCCGTATTTTCTCTTTAGACTGCGTATTAACGCAAGCCTTTGTTCGCACCGCTCATATTCTTGCATGCTAAAATCGTTAGATTGGGCCATATTTTCTAACGTATAGGCAATGTCTTTCAGTTCGATTTTACAACTATCTATACGATCTATAATGCCGCCAATACTTTCGTCATATTCTTTAATTTTTGCAAGATTCGAGATTAAAAAGCCTAAAATACTTAAAATATTCTCGTTTTCATCTCCATTGAGCGCATTATAACACTCGTTCAATGTAGAAATAATAAGTTGAGAATTATTGAGTTTATGACGAAGCGCAATGAGCTCATCTTCTTCGCCATCCAGCAAATCCGCCTCTACTATCTCATTGATTTGATATTCAAGCAAATCTATATTCTTGTTCACGTCTTTGAGCGAACCGTATTTATCTAATTTTTTGCAAATTTCTCTATATTCAATATATAAAGTATTTTGAATTTCCTTATACTTATTTATACTGTCTTCGCCGTATTTATCTATAATCTCCAAATGATATTGACTGTTGAGCGCAGTGACGTTTTCGTGTTGGGAGTATATATCAGCAAGAGTATTTGCGATTTCTTTTAGCATACTGAGAGTAACTCTCTGTCCGTTAACGGAACAAGTATTCTTTCCGTCCACGGTCAGAGTACGTTTTAAAATAAGTTCGTCATCCGCTTCGATATCGTATTCTTTTAGAAGATTTGCGGTATTTTCATTAATATTATCAAATACTGCAGTTACGCTGGCGCTGTTCTCGCCGTATCTAATTAAAGACTTATCCGCTCTTTTACCCAAAACAAAGCTTAAACTGTCGATAATAATAGATTTACCTGCGCCGGTTTCGCCCGACAAAATATTAAGCCCTTGATGGAAATTGACGTCAAGAGAAGTAATTAAAGCAATATTTTTTACGTTTAGATTAGTCAACATATCAATAGCTATCCTTAATTATACTGATTACTTCGTTGGCATCTTGCTCTGTTCTAGTTACGCAAAATATCGTATCGTCGCCTGCAATCGTACCCAAAAGCTGCGGTAAATTCATTCTGTCAATAAAAGCTCCCGCAGAGTTTGCTGCGCCCGAAACGGTCTTAATAACGATGATATTGCCCGCATTTTGCATACTAAGCACGCTTTCTTTGAATATATTGTCGTATTTGGCGTGTAATCCGTGTTCTTTATAGCTTACTTGCGTATACCGATATTTCTTTGACTTTCCCGCTACTTTTACAAGCCCAAGTTGTTTGATATCTCTTGAGACGGTCGCTTGAGTGACATTGTACCCGCGCTGCTGTAGCATGGACGCAAGTTCTTCTTGCGTATCAAGTTCGTTCTGCGAAATTATATCCAAAATTGCCTGTTGTCTGGTCTTATTTGACATTTTAATCTCCCCAATAATTGAGCTTTTCACGAAGCTTCGCATAGAAATTTTGGTTTTTCAATCTAATAAAAGAAGCTTGCTTTTCTGCCTTCTCTATAATAATTTCCATACTTTCATCTTGAGATTTTGCAACTATCGTACCGTCGGAAATAACGCGCATATAACTTGTCGGCGTGGATATTTTTATGCGCATATTGTCGTCTACGACTATAGGACAACTGTGCAAAGAATGAGGACATATACCGTTAATAATTAGGGCTTTTACCGTCGGACTTAACACAGGTCCGTTGCAAGACAACGAATAAGCCGTCGAACCGGTGGGCGTGGATACAAGTACGCCGTCGCTTCTCAACGTGTCGGCTAATATGCCGTCGATATATACGTTAAAAACAGATACGTGACAAGGGTCTTGACAGCTTACGACAACTTCGTTGAGAGCAAAAAACTGCTGATTTTTGAGCGAAGCTTTGAGCATTGAACGACGTTCGATATAATATTCGCCATTTTGCAAAGCTACAATTGCATGGCTAATTTGATTCTCATCAATTTCTGTCAAAAAGCCTATTTTGCCCATATTAATACCTAGAATGGGCAAATCACTAGGCAAATTGCGCACGATGTCCAGCATTGTGCCGTCTCCGCCAAAAGCCACGATTATGTCGCACCACTCAAAAACTTCTTTGGCCGGCGCAATAACCTTACCGTCAAAGTATTCGTTTGCGTTGTCGCAAACCTTATATTCAATGCCTATTTCTCGCAACTTTTTGCAAAAAAATTTGCTCGCGCATGCGTCTAAATCTCTTTTTAAATTTGTTTTGATTCCTATTTTCATAGTTTTATTATAAATGATATTGTATAATTATTCAATGATTTTGTATAAATATATTAAAAATTCTTTATTTTTTCCTTCTTTAATGGGCGCAACTGTCAAGCCTTTGAATTCAAATCCTAAAGAAATAGCAAATTCTTTTATCTCATCGCAAATTCTCTGATGAGTTTTGCCATTCAATACCAATCCTTTTTTGCTCAATTCTTTTGCGCCCGCCTCGAATTGCGGTTTGATAAGAGCAATTACTTCTCCGCCGCCCTTAAGCAATCCGTACACTGCCGGAAGTATGTATTTCAATGATATAAAACTAACGTCGACGCTTGCAAAGTCGCAGG
The DNA here is from genome assembly GCA_947176265.1 of uncultured Clostridia bacterium. Lineage (GTDB taxonomy): Bacteria > Bacillota > Clostridia > Christensenellales > UBA3700 > RACS-045. The sequence goes on from CAMWQA010000055.1 coordinate 7,740, forward strand.
CTTCTCCCAAATCGTCTTTAGTGATATATCTTGCGTTTATTCTATCCTTTACGACTACTCGTTTATGGTTTTTTAAGTTGTCGTCAAAAGCGCATTCGCCTACGTCGACGGCGTATACTTTAGACGCTCCGTCCTTGAGCATGCAATCGGTGAACCCGCCGTTAGACGCGCCTATATCGACGCATACTTTATTTTTTACGCTGTACTTAAAATCGTCAAAAGCTTTTCTAAGCTTGTCCCCGCCTAATGACGAGAACTTAAAATTCTCCAAAATTTCAACGGTGGACGTATCTTTTAATTCATATCCCGCCTTGCAGACAATCTTGCCGTCAACCTTGACAAAATTGCTCTCAATCATCTGCTTTGCCTTTGTACGGGTGATATTTTGAGTTGTCGAAAGATATATATCCAATCTCATAATGGTAAATTAAAGTTTGCTCTTAACAAATTCTACAATACTTTGACTATCCAATCCCACTTCTCTTAACAGTTCTTTACGCGTCGCTACGGCGTAAGTTTTATTGGGAATATTAACTCCGTAAATCTGAGTAGTTTTATCCTGCTCTTTGTTGATCTTTTCCAACGTTTGAGAATAAAGAGAATTTTGCATAACGTATTCTTCAAAGAAAAACAACTTTTTCCCGCGCAAAGATTCAAGCATCTCTTCATCGTAAGGTCTTATAAATCTTGCGTTTATTACGTCAACGGATATGCCTTGAGACTTCAAAATTTGCGCGCTTTCGCATACGGCGGAGAGAGTTTCGCCATTGGAAATTAAGACTGTGTGGCTGTCTGAATACTCAATCTTCTCCCATTTGCCGTATTTAATAGCGGTATGTAAATTATAATCTTTGGAAATTTCGTTCTTGGGGTATCTGATTGCTATCGGAGCGTCAAAGTTTTGCGCCCACGTCAAGATATTTTTCAATTCCTCTCCGTCTTTTGGCGCAAATATCGTCATATTTGGAGTCGCTCCAAGATAAGCCACGTCATAAAGTCCTTGATGAGTTTCGCCGTCTCCGCCGACAAATCCCGCTCTGTCTATACAAAATACCACGGGCAATTTATTCAAGCACACGTCGTGAAGCACGTTGTCATAAGCGCGCTGTAGGAAGGTGGAATATATCGCAACGAAAGGCTTCTTGCCCGCCAATGCCAGCCCCGCAGACATAGTGACGGCGTGCCCTTCTGCAATACCAACGTCCACTAATCTTTGAGGATATTTTTGCGCAAAACCGCTCAAACCCGTTCCGTCCGTCATGGCGGCTGTGACTGCGTATATCTTATCATTTTTGTCGGCAAGATCTATCATCGTCTCTCCAAAAACTTGACAATAGGTCGGTTTTGCATTTTCTTTGCCTACGCTGTGATACTTAGATGGATTGAGTTCCGCCTCTTCAAAGCCCTTGCCCTTTTTCGTAACGACGTGCAGTACCAAAGTCTTTTGTGAATTCTTTGCATATTTTAATTTGCCCATTAGATCGGATATATTGTGTCCGTCAATATTGTTGAGCATTTCAATATCCAAAAATGAAAACTCATTGCCGTACTTGCGGACTATCTTCAAATACTCATTGATAAATCCAACGTTGTCGGATATAGACATATTGTTGTCGTTGATGATAAAAATAATCTTTTTATTTAAAGTAAGAGCGTCGTTGAGCGCCTCAAAAAATAATCCGCCGGTCATTGCTCCGTCGCCGATAAGACAGATAATATTTCCGTCAATATTGCCTCTAGCCATACCGCACGCAATGGATAACGCAGTCGAAGCGTGACCGCTGTTGACGGTATCGTACTCGCTTTCTTCCCGCTTTGGAAAGCCGTTAAGACCGTCTTTTTGTCTTAAAGTATTAAATTCGTTAAGTCTGCCGGTAAGTATTTTGTGCGCGTAGCATTGATGACCAACGTCAAATATCAACTTGTCTTTGGGAAAATCGAATACGTAATTTAAGGCGCAAGTCAAATCAACCACGCCGAGATTTGACGCTAAATGTCCGCCGTTGGCGAGCGTGCACTTTGTAATAACATTTCTCAAATCGTCAGCCAAAAACTCAAGCTCTTCTACAGAGAGTTTTTTGATATCTTCAGGCAACTTAATTTTATCAAGAATTTGCATTACTTCTTCCTCTTCGCAGTAAATTTTGAACCGAATATTCCTATCATTCTTGCCGACATAAAGACAAATTCAGCGCTATTTTTGACGGCAATCTTTTTGAGTGAAGCTTTTCCTCCAACTGTCACTGCGGCAATTATACTGGAGATGATAATTGTTGCCCAATGACTGCCTTGACCGCTCAAATTCAGTTCGATCACTATTGACGCGCCGCAAGCTCCGCTCAATATTCCGCTCATATCGCCTATGACGTCGGCGCAAATATTGTTGACCTTTTCGGCATTGCGGATTAGTCTCAACGCGATTTCGTATTCTTTGGCGTACCGAGCGTATTTCGCCATCTTCTCTTCGCTGCACGACGCTACGCTCAATCCTATTCCGTCAAATATAATACTGATAAGTATCATAAATGATAACAGCATTATTGATATTATAATATCGCTCTTTGACGTTGTAATTTGAGATATAAAACTGCAAATCACCGCTCCTATAAAGGTAAATAAAGTAATTTTTATTACCCACGCCTCTGCGATATTCAACTTTGCGCGCTTTTGCTTTGGCTTATTCTTTTTGCTCATATTATAAAATATGGGCAAACTTTAGAATATATGCAATCAGTTGGTTCTATTGCTCAAAAACTTGACGAGTTCGATGAGCTTTTGAGATTTCTCTCCAAATACGTCGATTTTTGCGATAGCCTCGTCTTCCAACTTCTTGATATATTCTTTTGCGCCGTCAATGCCAAGTATATCCACAATCGTCCTTTTATCGTTGGCAATATCTTTCTTAACTTCTTTTCCAAGTATCTGTTCTGTCGACGTTCTGTCCAATATATCGTCAACGATTTGGAAAATCTCTCCCAAATTTCCTGCATATACTTCAAGCGCGTCAATTTCATTTTTGCTTGCTCCGCACATAATCGCCGAACCAACCAACGCGCCTCTTATCAAACAAGACGTCTTTAACCTGTTGAGTCTTGTCAACTCATTGATTCCAAAGTTCTCTTTGCTCTCATTGGCAAGGTCGAGACACTGTCCGCCTATCATACCGCTTATACCGCTCATCGTAGCTACGTACTTAATTGCGCGGCGCATATCTGCATCAAAGTCTCCTCCAAGCATAACTTCAAAAGCCATATTCAAGAGCGCGTCTCCGGCAAGCACTGCCATACCCTCGCCGTATACTACGTGAGCGGTAGGTTTACCGCGTCTCAACTTGTCGTCGTCCATGCACGGCAGATCGTCGTGAACCAATGAATATGAATGTATCAACTCTATGCCGACAGCCAAATTCTTAACGTATTGCGAATCTTTTCCGCAAAATTCCGCTCCGAGATAGCAAAGCGCCGGACGTATTCTCTTTCCGCCGTTGGTCACGCCGTAAGTCAACGCTTCAAATATAGGCTGAATATCGCACTTATATTCAACGAGAATATCTTGCAATTGCCTTTCAAAAACATTCTTGTACTCGGCAAGCAGTCCTTTCATTATTCTACCTCGACTAATTTTGCAACTAGCCCTTGTTGACTTTCTTCCAAAAGCGCAATCTTGCCCTTGACTTCGTTAAGCTTGTCAGCGCATTCCAAACAGAGTTTCATTCCCTTTGAATACAACTCCACGCTCTCGTCCAAAGAGAGTTTTCCGCTTTCCAATTTATCAACTATAACGTCAAGTTCTTTTAATGATTCTTCAAATTTCATTACTTTACCTCCGTAACCGTAGCTTTGAGCTGACCGTCATGCGTCTTGAGAGAAACGTTGTCTCCTGCGCTCAATACTTTTGACGACAACACGGCTTGTCCGTCTTTGCTCACGTACCAATAACCTTTTTGCAATATGCCAAGCGGATTATCTGCTGTCAACTTAGCCAACGACGCGTTATACTTTGATTCTGACAGCGTAAGCTTTTTATCCATTTGATTTTTTAGATTTTGAGCATATAGGTTGATTTTATTCGCATTTTGCGAAAAATTCAACGTTACTTGCGCCTTTATCAGATTGATTTTGCTATTCAAGTCTTTGGATTTCAATGCAACGAAACTACCCAAAGCGCTCTTCATTCTCTTTCCGCAATACGCGACGTATTCTTTTAATTCCTGCATATCATAGGCAATCTTTTCCGCCGCGGCAGTTGGAGTCGCCGCTCTGTAGTCGGCAACCTCGTCGCAAAGCGTAACGTCGCTTTCATGTCCCACTGCAGATATTATAGGAGTCTTGCATCTGAATATCGCTCTGAC
>CAMWQA010000056.1 GCA_947176265.1 uncultured Clostridia bacterium
TACTTACTGCCAAAGTAATTGTGGGCAAAGTATACTTTACATTGAGAAATTATCTACATATTTGATAAGAGAGGTATCAACTATGAACTTAAGTAAAAACAAGTCAAGAATGTTAGGCTTAACAAGCGTTATATTGATAATGCTTGTCATATTCAGTTTTGTGTTAGCAGGGCAAAGCAATATAAAGGCGCAAGCTTATACGCACGTATATCCTTCTGACAGCACGGAAATTATAAATGTTGGGGAATTGCTTTCTATAGACCGCGCTGACAATGCGACGGAAGTTGGAGACAAGAGTGTATTCAATATCAACAATTTGACTTCACTGTTCAATGCGCTGTCGGGCAAAAGTGCCGATGCAACTCTTGCTGATGTTAAGACTGAAATGGGAAAGTCAAAGTACAACGATGGTAAGGCATTGGGCAGTGATGGAGTTAAATCGTATATACCAAATACGTCTATTGATGACTATTCCAACGCATTCGTAGGTTCGATTCACTATGGAATGAACTCTGAGGATATTCGTGCTTTGACAAGTGGTAAAAATATTGAAGTAATATTTGGTGGCCAAGAGTGGAACGTGGTTGCTTTGACTACTAAAGGCAAGTCGACTGACGTAAGCGATGGCGACGTAGTTCTTACCTTAATGCTAAAAAATCCAATTAACAACTACAAAACGTATTGGAGCAATTTTGCTTCAAGTAATGAAGAGCATAGCGAAAAATATTCGTCGTCTTTTTACAGTGCGTCGATGATACGAGCGATACTCCTCAATGGCAAAGGCTCAAATGGCAAAGAAGTAAAGTATGCATCAAACAGTAGTACGTTAGGATCATTGGGAGATGTTTTAAATGATAATTCATATGGCAATAGCAAGAGAATAACAGATTATAATAACAATTGGGCAATTTTTACGGATGTTGATGCGGATAAGAATATTACCAATTTCTTAGTAAAGCCTAACGAAGTGCTATATATGCAAGACGAGACTTACTATGACATAGAGAATGCAGCAGGAGCTACAATCGACTGGCGTAGCGGAGTAAACGAAGCTTCGCTCAATAAAATACCGTCTCCTTATGGCGGAAGTGGAACTAAGTGGAATTCGTTATATAATACGCACTATCAGCAGGAAAAGTCAGCACTCGGTTACGCTAAAGGAAGTGAAAAGACATATGTTGATGGTGATCAGTTATACTTTGATTGGGGTAATGACCTTTTGTGGCTTCCAAGTTTAGCCGAGGTGGGACAACACGGAACGAATGCCGCGGGCACTGCGTCAAATAGTTCAATAACAGGACTGTGGGCGCTCAATACCAAGCAACGCAGTTATAGTTCGTCTAGTGCATCGACTATGTGGTTAAGGTCGGGAGATAATGGTTTTGCGAGTTGCGCGATAACGATGACTTCAGCTGGAGTTCGAGGTTTTGATTATGTACACTCGAAAGAGTTTGCTGTCCGTCCTGCGCTCAACTTAAATCTTACCGCTGCTTCAAAGAGTACTGCTACCAAGTTGGCAACACCAACGGCAGTTGAGGTAGAATATACGGGCAAAGACCTTGACCTTGATTATGCAGCATCACAAGGCGCAGCAAATTGGTGGACGACCGACTTTAAAGATAGAGTAGAGGCTAGCTATTACCTAGGTCAAGTGCCAGGAAATCCAAAAAATCCAGGCGTATACACGGCAAAACTGCACCTTAAAGATTCCCATGATACTTGGGCAGATGGTGATAAAGACGATATCGAAATTGAGTACAAGGTAATAAAAAGGAAATTGCCATTCCCGAAATGGGATACAACTAACGGCGGAGCAAAATCGTTTAGAGGCTCTGCAGGTGTTACGTTTGATTTGTATTACGACGGCGATTACTTAGCAAATCTACATACTTTGACTGGAAAAGACTACTTTGATTTAGTCGACGTGACCACTCCTACTGATATTACCAAACAAAGTGGCGGTTGGAAATACAAAGCCGTAGACGCTAAGAAATACGACTTGACGTTTACGATAAAAGATACGGCTCATTATGAATGGGCAAAAGGCGCGCCGTCTGACGGTAAACTGCCATTTGAAGTAACCAAGAAGATAATCAACGTTACGCTTACTGCAGACGACGGAGTAACCGATGCGCTTACAGGCAGGGAAGGAAACAGCGTCAATGCGATATTGACAATACCGCCTAACCAAATAGAGGTAGGTTACGATGCAAAAATATCTATAAGAGCTCAACGTTCGGGCGCTGCGCCAAGCGACGTAACAAGTTTGATTACGTTGAACGATACAAGCGGAACGGAGAATATAACGCTTGATTTGTCTGACGTAAGCGCGAATAGCAATCTATACAATTTGTCGATAGATTGTAGTTCGGCAGAGTATGAGTTTGTAGTAACCAATACGCCTACGTTGAAAGTAGACGAAGATAATAAGAATGTATTGAGATGGCAATTGTATGTTGGAGGTAAGGCGCAAGTAGGATATTATATCGATTGCGATATAGACGATACTACAAAGACGGTCACTTTTGACAAGAAGACAATATATTACACAGGTAAGTATGCAGAGTTTAAAGCGTCTGCAATGCCAATGGGATATTCACTTAAGACTACGAGTTACAACGGCGGCTATGAGATGAATACTACAGATCCCACGTCTACTAATACAAAGAAGGGTATAAATGCAGACGATTATACAACGATAGTTGACGTATATAAGAATGACGATACGTCAGTGGTAGTAACGTTTAAGATACATTGGACGATAGCTCCGGCTTTATTCGATATGTCGGGAGTGAAGTGGTTGAATAATGGAGATTTGCCATACGACGGTGGATTGGCGGTATCAGCAGAGATTGACACTAATACTTTGCCAAAAGGCTTGAAAGTTCAAGCATATTACACTAATCAAGGCGCGAACGTAACTGATTCGGGCACAGCAGGCGTTGAGTTTGAACTTGACTCTGACTATGAAGGTAATTATATATTGCCGGTTAAGCCAGATCCGACAGACCCCAATGCCGCAGCTACATATACGGGAACATTTAATTGGGATCAACCGTGGCAAGTAGTACCGCGTACAATATCTACAGCAAGTTGGCAGAGTGTAAATCATCCCGACTCTGGCAAGAACTTTAACATATTGCAATTGAAAGATCCGGCTGCGGCTACGATAGTTGATTACACTTATTACGAGACAGACTCTCACGGAGTAATACCGTCTGGAGCAGTAGGCTTGACAGTCAATGATTTGGAACTTCCGGCAGACGGAGCGAAGTGGTACGTAGCAGTGCCAAATCTTACTGATAGTAACAACTATAAGTTTGACAAGTCGAATCCCAAGTCAAGACCGTTTATGGTGGGCGCAATCAACGCGTCGATAATAAGATTTAGCGTAGAGCCTGCGAAGACGGAGTTTGCATACAATACGCAACCTAGACAGATAGTAGTGCAGACTACCGGAGCAAACCTCAACAACGGATACTTTGACGTAGCGTACTTCAAAGAAGACGGCTATACGCTAATGGACGGAGCTCCGATAGAGTGCGGAAAGTATTGGGTAGAGATAACGCTCAAGACAATGTATTCCAATAGATTTGCGCAAGAGGGAGAGACTAAGTTTGAGTTTAGCATAGTACCTGCAGAGATAGATCCCAACTGGATAGATACAGCAAGACCTCCGGTACTCAAACTTGAGTATGGACAAATCTATGCGCTTGAATATACAATCATAGACGAAGCGGGCAACGAGATCACAGGAATCAACAGTCTTGTAGCAGATACAAAGTATCAGATAAAAGCGGCAATCAAGCCTGCATATCAAAATAATATCAAGTTCTCAGTACCTGACAGTTACGGTTCGGTATATGATACAGACTACTTTACGTTTAGCTTGACACAAGCGCAGATAGACGCAGGCTTAGACGATCCTAACGATCCGAAGAACCCCAACTATCCGCAGATAGATCCCGACGTGCCGAACAACACGCCTAACGATCCTAATGCGGACGACAACAATCCTTCAAGCGGAAACAACAATGGCGGTAACGGAAGCGGAACGTTAGACGATATACTAAACAAGCTCAAAGAGATACCGCTATGGCAATTGATAGCAAGTATCATATCCATAATATTGATAATTATATTTGTATCAAAGACAGTAAAATACGACGGCGAGAGAAAGAAGTTCAAGAAGAAGTCAGACAAGTTGGAGAGCAGCGTGTATGCAGCGTCATTCTTAGGTTTGGCATTCTCGGCATGGACGGCGATAGCGTGCGTACTAATGGCATTGGCAGTAGTAACGTTCATAATAATGCTCATAGCTAAGAGCAGGCGTAACAAAGCCGAAGAGGAGTACGAAGACCTTCTTGAAGAGTTCAATCGTAATAAGCGCGACGAGGAGAAAGCAGAAGAAAAAGAAGAAGCAAGAAAGCGCGACGAGAATATGCGCATGATGTTTATGGGCATGATGGGCGGCAATGGCAATATGGGACAAAGCGTGCCGCAAGAAGCGTATGCAGGCGGTTATGGAATAGGCGCAGATGAAATACGCGGAATAATTTCCGAGACAGTTACGGCATTGCTTCCCGGAGTACAACAAGCTCTGCCACAGCAAGCTTCGTCTAATGACGAACTTGTCAATAGACTCATTGAACAAAATGAAATGTTGATGCAGAAACTTGCAGAGCACCCGCAAGAGAAGTCGTCCCAAAATGACGAAGTTATTCAAAGACTTGTGGAAAATCAAGAGTTGCTTATGCAAAAAATGGCAGAGAAGTCTGTCGAGAGAGTTGTGGAAAAAGAAGTCGCAGCCACCGGCATAAATGAGGAAGTAATAAAGCAGATAATAGACAAAAACGACGAGCGTATCGAGACGCTTATGCAAAAGATATTAGAGCTTTCTGCAAATCAACCGCAACAACAAGTACAGGTAATTGAGAAAGAAGTGCCTGTCGAGAAGATAGTGGAAAAAGTCGTTGAAGTTCCTGTTGAAGTTGAGAAGATAGTAGAGAAAGAAGTCATTAAGGAAGTACCTGTAGAAAAGGTTGTTGAGAAGATCGTGGAGAAGGAAGTCAAAGTCCACGTGCCTGCTCCCGAAAAGCCAAAGAAAGAGGTCGCGCCAAGACTTACTCTTGACGAGGCATACGCGCTCCTTTCAAAACAACAGCAAAAGTACTTTGACGGATTGAGACAGTACGCATTGTCCAAGCCAAACGCTAAGGAGAAGACGTCGACCTACGCAATCACAATCGGACAGTCTACGGTAAATCCTCTCTTGAAACTTACAATCAAGAAAGATATGACGGTAGCGCTCTTCAAGATGGAAGACGAGTACTTGAAAGACATTAAGAGAGACGCATCGAGCGACGGAACTAAGGTCAAAGTCAAAGAGACTGAAGTAGCCATCGCAGACGCTCAAGCATGCAAGGTAGCTAAGAATATGATTGACCTTAGAGAAGATCAGATAGAGCGCTATCAAGACCTCTTGAAAGAGCAGCGCGCGACGAGAAATAAAAAGTAAGTAACCGGCTGCGTATAGCGGCGCACCTTTTGCCTAATCAGCGAGTCGACCTCGGGGTCACGTTCGGCAAGCCCTTACCGCTCGGTCGCTCTAGCTGAGACAAAATCTGCACCACTTTCCGCACTCGGGCGATACTACAAGAATTGGAATAATAAAAACGCAAGGCGAGAGAAAACCTCTCGCCTTTATCATTTGCTTTACTTCTTGTTCACTCGAATAAAATATATTTAAATCGTCAAAAATTATTGACAAGGCAATGGTAATATGATAAGATTAAGAAAACCTAGTAAATTACTAGGGATTAAAGGATAATCTATGATAAAGAAAGTCAAATTCAATATACAGGGAATGACTTGCGTAGTGTGCGCGGGTACTTGTCAAAAGGCTATTGCTAAATTAAGCGGAATTAAGTCATGCAACGTCAATTTTGCAAGTGGAGTTGCGCTTGTTGAATACGACGATGACAAAACGAACGAAAAAGATATTTTTTCTGCCGTTAACAAGGCGGGATATAAAGCCGTCGCAGTAAATCAAGAGGGAAAAGGGCAGAACGTAGGCATACTTGTTGCAATGCTCGTGTTGGCGTTTTTATTGCTTGCTTACGCAATGCTTGGAATGTTGGGAGTAAAATATCCATCCAGCATTTCGGCGGAAGATTCTCCTATAGTCTTTACGGTAATTCAACTCGTACTGTGTGTTCCCGTAATAATAATGGGTTTGCCGTTTTATATTAGAGGATTTAAAAATCTTTTCAAGGCAAAACCTAATATGGACTCTCTCGTCGCAGTAAGTACTACTACGGCGTTCGTATACAGCTTTGTCAATTTTATATTAGTATGCATGGGCGACGCGCACAAGGCGCACAGTCTTTATTTTGAGAGCGTTGCCGTAATAATCGCCATAATATCGCTCGGCAAATTCTTGGAGAGCAAGTCTCTTAAAAAGACGGGCGACGCAATACGCAGTCTCACTATGCTTACGCCTACGCGCGCAACAATTTTGCGCAGTGGCGAATGGGCGCAGGTTGACAGCGCGGAAGTAAAGCAAGGAGATACGGTGCTTGTCAAAGCCGGCGAGAGTTTTTGTTGCGACGGCATTATTATTGACGGCGAAAGCAACGTCAACGAAAGTATGCTGACGGGCGAGAGTATGCCTGTGGATAAGAGCGTAGGCGACAGGGTTTTTGGCGGAACTGTGAACGGCAACGGCATAATCAAATTTACCGCCGATAGCGTAGGCGAGGCTACTAAGCTTTCCAAGATTATCAAACTCGTGGAAGAAGCTCAAAACTCAAAAGCGCCTATTGCAAGAATAGCAGACAAAGTGTCGGGCGTGTTCGTTCCTGCGGTAATGAGCATAGCTATACTTGCGGGTATAATATGGTGGGCGACGGGTGGTTTTGCAATGTCAATAAAGATATTCGTAAGCGTACTTGTCATAGCTTGTCCGTGCGCGTTGGGACTCGCAACTCCTACGGCGATAATCACAGGTATAGGCAGAGGCGCAAAGGGCGGAATACTTTTTAAAAACGCAGAGAGCCTTGAGAGGCTAGGCAGTATAAACACCGTTGTGTTTGATAAGACGGGCACTATCACAAAGGGACACCCAACTTTGACTGACAAGTTTATTTTGGGCGACGAGCAAGAGACGCTTGCCTACGTCAGAGCAGTTGAGAGCGTAAGCGAACACCCCATTGCGCAAGCTATCATAGAAGGCATTGCTATCAATGATTTGCAAGCGGATGTCAAAGTGCTTTCGGGATACGGTCTTGACGGACAAGTGCAAGGCAAGAGAGTGCTTTGCGGAAATATGGCACTTTTGAAAAACAACGGAATAGACGTAGCAAAGATAGAGGCAAAAGCCGACGAGTATTCTATGCAAGGCAAGAGTATAGTCGCAGTTGCGATAGACGGCAAGGCAGTCGGCGTAATTGGCGTAGCAGATACTCTCAAAGAGGACAGCAAGAAGTCTATAGAAGAATTGAAAAATCTCGGTTTGAAAGTTGTGCTTTTGAGCGGAGATAATCAAAAGTCGGCGGAGCATATTGCGCAAAGCGCAGGTATAGACGAAGTTATTGCCAACGTACTACCCGAGCAGAAAGGCGAAGTCATTGACAGACTTATAGCCCAAGGCGCAAAAGTTGCGATGGTGGGCGACGGTATCAACGACGCGCCCGCGCTTGCAAAAGCCAACGTGGGCATTGCTATGGGCGGCGGAAGCGACGTCGCAATCGAGAGCGGTCAAGTCGTGATAGTAGGCGGACAAATTTCGGGAGTAGTGAGAGGAGTGCGCCTTGCAAGGGCGACAATGCGAAATATCAAGCAAAATCTGTTTTGGGCTTTTATTTACAATATCATAGGCATACCTATCGCATGCGGTATTTTGTATCCTATCAACGGATATACTATGAGCCCGATGCTTGGTGGATTGGCAATGAGCCTTTCGTCAGTGTCGGTAGTGACCAACGCGTTGCGTCTCAACTTCTTTAAGTTTGAGAAAGGCAAAGCAAACGACGCTTGCAATGCAAATTGCGCGGTTGAGCAAAAAGAACAACCTATATCCACGCTTGAAAAAGCGGAAGATACGATAGAACAACAAATATCCGCGTCTCAAGAAGTGGAAAAAAGGAGAGATATTATGCAAATCAAAGTAAATGGAATGATGTGTTCGCATTGCGAAAGCAGAGTCAACAAAGCAATCGGAGCTTTGGACGGAGTATTTTTCGTTTCGGCAGACCATGCCAAAGGCGTCGTCGAAGTGGAATTCGACAAAGACAAAGTATCTTTGCAACAAATCAAGGACGCAATCACAGCTCAAGATTACGAAGTCGCGGAATAGTATCCGGCTCAAAGATAAGCGTCGCAATTTTTCACGGCAATAACGCTTCCTATACGTCTTCAAACTCATTTGACATACACGGAGTACGCCTGCATTAGTTTTCATCGTCTAAAAAACATTCTTGCTTGTGAAAATTTTACGTCGTTCTCTTCTCGCCGAATGGGAAGGTTTAATTTTCAGGACTCAGCTTATTGCATTGACAATAACAAAACTTTGTATTAAAATGTATACAAATTTAACCGAATGAAAACAAAAAAGGACACAGAGTTATGTTTGAAAAAGTCAAGAAGATATTGAGCGAAGAGCAGGTCAAGGAAATGACGCGTCTCTCTGCCGACTGCCAAAAGCTGAAGAACGACAGAGACGATGCTGCAAAGAAAATCATTGCCGGCGAAGATAAGAGATTGATGCTTATCATAGGACCGTGCTCTGCCGATAATCAAGAAGCGGTATGCGATTACGTATCGCGCTTAGCGAAAGTTGCGGACAAGGTCAAGGATAAGATTTTCATAATCCCGAGAATTTATACCAACAAACCGCGTACGAGGGGAGAAGGATACAAGGGCATACTTCACAATCCCGATCCGCATAAAAACGTAACGGATATTTTAGCGGGTATATTGGCGATAAGAGATATGCATATAAAGGCGATAAGTGAAAGCGGATTGAGCGCCGCCGACGAAATGCTTTATCCCGAGAATTATCATTACCTTGATGACTTGTTGACTTATGTCGCAATAGGCGCAAGGTCTTCTGAAAATCAACAGCACAGACTTGTTGCAAGCGGCGTAGACGTGCCTGTCGGCGTAAAGAATCCAATGAATGGCAGTATGAGCGTTACGCTCAATTCCATCTACGCGGCGCAGATACCCAACGAGTTTAAATATCTCGACTATCAGGTCAAGACGCCCGGCAACGCGTATGCTCACGCAATACTTCGAGGCAGCGTAGACGTATACGGCAACAACCATCAAAATTATCATTACGAGGATATTGTTAAGTTCAGCGAAATGTACAAGGCGCAAGGACTTAAGAATCCCGCAATCATTATTGACACCAATCATTCCAATTCTGGGAAAAATTACGCCGAGCAAATAAGAATTGCTCACGAAATCGTCAATAATATGCATTACAACAAAGATATCAAGAATATCGTCAAAGGTATGCTCATTGAGTCGTATATCGAAGACGGCAACCAAAAGGTCACGGAAAACGTATACGGCAAATCTGTTACGGATTCATGCCTCGGCTGGGAAAAGAGCGAACGACTGATATTCGATATAGCAGACAGACTGTAAATAATAACGCAAATAGATTGTTTATCTACATAGAGACCGTCAAGCGTCCTTAATATTATATTGATAAATTATTATAATAAAATATTTTACAATATAAGTAACACGCAAGCGGTCTTTGTTCATAATTATAATTATCTTGTTTTTGCTAGGAGGCAATTATGATATTGATAGATAAACAAAGCACTTATATTTCTCCCGAGGCGAAGATAGCCGACGATGTTATTATTTACCCCAACAACCATATAATCGGCAATACCGTAATAGGCAAGGGCTGCAAGATTATGCCCAACTGCATACTCACGGACAGCGTTATCGGCGCAGGCTGTACGGTAACTGCAAGCGTATTGGAAGAGGCAAAGGTGGGAGATACCACGACGGTAGGACCGTACGCGTACTTGCGAAAGGGCGCAAGCGTTGGCAGTCATTGCCGTATAGGAGATTTCGTGGAGATTAAAAACTCTACCGTAGGAGATTATACCAAAGCTTCGCACTTGGCGTATATAGGCGACGCAACGGTCGGAGCGCGTTGCAATATAGGCTGCGGAGTAATATTCGTAAACTACGACGGAAAGACGAAACACAAGACGACGGTCGAGGACGATTGCTTTATCGGTTCAAATTGCAATATCATTGCGCCCGTGACTTTGAGAGAGGGAAGTTATATTGCCGCAGGCACGACTGTGACGGAAGAGACTCCGTCGGACAGCTTCGTAATCGGCAGGTCGAGACAAATCGTAAAAGATAGAAAGGATCAAAAGAAAAAGATGAAATTCGGTACAGACGGAATGAGAGGACTCGCTTACGAAGAGTTGAGCGAGAAAGTGGCTTTTGAAGTGGGCAACGCATTGGGGCGCATAAAGCAAAACGCAAAAGTCGTAATAGGAAGAGATACGAGAAGTTCCGGAGTGGACTTGTCGGCTTCGTTTATAGAAGGCTTGCTGACGGCGGGCGGAAACGTAATGGACGTAGGAGTTATGCCTACTGCGGGAGTAGCGTATCTTACAAAGAAGCACGGTTGCGATTACGGTATCGTGATAAGCGCGTCGCACAATCCGCCGCAGTACAACGGCATCAAGGTGTTTGACAGCAAAGGCTATAAGGCGAGCAAAGAATTGGAAAAGCTTATTGAATCCAACTTGGGCAAGGACAGTTGTATTAGAGAAAAGGGCGAGCGTATCAAATATTCCAACGGCGAGGATGAGTACGCGGACTTTTTGATTGCAAAGGGCGCGGACTTGTCGGGTATGAAGATTTTGCTTGACTGTTCCAACGGCGCGTCGGGTAAGGTCGCCCCTATGGTGTTCAAAGCTTTGGGCGCTGACGTGACGGCAGTCAATACAAGCGGGGACGGCAGATATATCAATGATAATTGCGGAGCGGTCAACGCGCATTTGCTTTGCGATAAGGCAAAGGACTTTGACGTGACTTTCTCATTTGACGGAGACTCCGACAGATTGATAGCTCTCGACGAACAAGGCAATATCGTCGACGGAGACAAGAACTTATATATCATAGGCAAATATCTCAAAGCTAAGGACGCGCTCAAAGGTAATATCGTAGTGGGTACGACTATGACGAATATGGGTATCTCAAAGGCAATCGAGGATATGGGCGTACAATTCGTCAGAGAGGACGTAGGCGACAAGTACGTTTTGAGAAGGCTATTATCCGACGGCGGAGTATTGGGCGGAGAAGGCTCGGGACATACGATTTTGTTGGACGAGAGCTCAACGGGCGACGGCGTGCAGACGGCGGTAATCCTTGCAAAGATAATCAAGGAGTCGCAAGCCAAGCTGTCTCAACTTGCTAATGTAGATATTTATCCGCAAGTCATCGAGTCCGTAGAAGTCAAGGACAAAAGTATAGCAACTTGTCAAAGCGTAATTCAATGCGTAAAGAACGTTGAGAAAGATTTGCAAGGGCAGGGCAGAGTCGTATTGAGACCGTCGGGTACAGAGAATAAGATTAGAGTAATGGTCGAATGTCAAAATATGGCAAAAGCTGAAAATAGTGTTAAAATTTTAACAAAATCGTTATTAAAAGAGAATGAAAATCGCTGAATTTAAATATTTTTAGCAAATTTTAATAAACTTTTAATAAAACTTTTAATCAATTACTTGATAAC
>CAMWQA010000057.1 GCA_947176265.1 uncultured Clostridia bacterium
ATTATAAAGGTGGTTAAATGAACAAGAAAAGAATTTTCATTTTGACAGCGTTGGTCTTGGCAGTATGCCTAATCTTCTCTATGTTCGCGATTGCTTGCGATCCTAAAGACGAAGACAAAAAGCCCGACGACACAAAATCAACTCTGCTCTTTACCAACGGTACTTTCGCCAGCGGTTCGGGCAGTTCCGCATTGACAGCCCCTAGCAATTGGACGGGCGCGCCGGGCTCTACTTCTTCAAGCAGCAGCTCTACGTACACTCCATCGGGCTCAGACGACTTGACGAAAGGCGTAGTCGGCACTTCAAGTTCCGCTTGGAGAGCCTTGCAGAAGGACTATAAGCACATCACTTCCAGCTCTCCCGGTAGAGGTAAGTCAAGCGAAGACAACGACGAACTCGACGACAATAAGGTCTTGATGATCAACAACCGCAAGGCTACGTCGTACAAATACACGTCCGATTCTCATACTCTCGACACAAACAGCTATTACAAGTTGAGCGTAGACGTCAAGACTATTCTTGACAACGACAACACCGACGACCTCGCCGGCGCGTATATCTACGTCAACGGTTCTGCTTACGCAAGATGGGAAGCAATCGACACTCACAACGAATGGAAGACCTACACCGCTTATATCGAGACTTCGGAAATCACTTCTGGTACGATTACCGTAGTGCTTTCTTTGGGCATCGGCAACGGTCAGACGGGACACATGACGAAGGGATACGCTTTCTTCGACAACGTAGTACTTGAAAAGATATCTGAAGTAGACGAAGACGACGAAAACGCAGTTGCTTTCACTAAGGCGGACTACGACAAAGTTGAAGTAACCGCCGAGGTCGCTAAATACACGATGAAAGTAAACGACAGCGAATTCGATTACGCTTCTTCCACTATCAGCACTCCATATACTCCGTCGAAGTATACGCAAGTCGCAGGTTTCGGCTCGGGCGACAGCGCAAGCACCTCTTCTTCGTATCTTGCAAAAGGTATCATCGATACTGACACGTTCTCTAACGAAAGCGTTAAATCTTCGCTTTCGGCTCTCTCGACGGCTTTGGAAAAGGCAGGTCTAAATCTTGCCGCTCTTAAGACTCCCGAAGCTTCAGTCGGTTCGAGAATGCTCTATATCCAAAACAAGCAGGCTACGGCATTCGGCTACAGAGCTGATACGGAAATGAACTTCGACCTCAACAAGTTCTATAAAGTCAGCGTATACGCAAGGACTTTCCTTGAGTCGGGTAAAGCTTATATCAAACTTACCGACGGTACGAATAACGACAGTAACGACTTCACTATCGAAGCCGATACCAACGGTCAATGGCAACAATTCTCATTCTACGTTGCCGCTAACCAATTCCGCGCTTCTACGCTTAAGCTCGAACTTTGGCTTGGTTACGGCGGTTCAAACGACAAAGACACTCACGCAGTGGGCGTTGCGCTCTTTGACCTCACGACTATCGAAGAGATTACGAAAGCAAATTACGACGGCGCAACTGATAGCGCAACCGCCAAGAAAATTGACCTTTTGACTTCCTATGAAAATATGGAGCCGGTCAACCTCGACGACTTTGCTGTGCAAAATCCCGACGACCTCAACGCAGAACTTGCAAAAAGATCCACCTTTAAAACCATAGATACTGACAGCTTCACTGCTGACAATTATTTCAAGGAGAACCCAAATAAGCCTGTAGATACCGATAATACTACCGTGCTTAACTCCAAAGTACTTGCTATCAACAACTTTGCTCCTACGGCTACGACGTTGTCTACGTTGACTATTAAAGACGACGTAATCGACACTGGCAAGCTCATTGATATTGAACCGAACAAAGCGTACGCTATATCTATGTACGTCAAGACCAAAGATATTGAATCAAGCAAAGGTATGACAATATCATTGCTCCGCTTTAACGAAAAATACCGTTTCAGCGAAGGCAATAAGAAAGGTCAAGATTTTGCAGAAGCATTCTCAAGCGTATCGAGTTTCAGCAATCTCAATACCGAAAATCTTGAGGACGTAAAGGGATTCAACGACTATACGCTCATTACCTTCTACGTGCTTGGAGAGCAAATTGAAAAAGCAAGACTTGCTATCTCAATCTCCATAGGCTCGGGCGACGGAAAAGATTACTCTGCGCTTGCTATGGGATATGGATTCGTATCTTCAATGTACGTTGAAAAGATACCGTTCAGCCAGTATTCATCAGCTTCGAGTTCGACGACTGTAAATACCGTCGCTTTGGCAGATACGACGGCTACGGGCGAAATCTCCTCCAACGGATATTTCAAAAATGCAGATATCAGCGCCACCTACAATCTTTACAACAAAGATATTCTTGATGAAAAGACCGTACTTGCGCTCCCAAACAATTGGACGATCAGTTCTTCTTCAAGTTTGAAACTTGAGACTCCTTTCGACAATATGGCAGGTATTCTCAACCTCAAGAGCGCGTCTGACGAACAACTTGATGCGTTGGGCGTTGACAAAAACGACTTCTACGGCGACGCAGCTAGCGCGTTTACTGTAGACAAGCACCCAACCGTGCTTGCTATCAAAAAGACCGACGAATTGAATAAGTTGGGCTTTACTTCCAACAGCATTTCGCTTTCTTCTAATTCATATTATGGATTTATGGTATACGCTAAGGGCGCGGTAGGAAGCGAATACAGCATAATACTCAAGACGGCTACGGCAAGCGACGAAGACTATAAGTTTGCTACGGTTATGGGCGACGGCAAGTGGCATCAATATATGCTCTTTATCGCAACGGGTATCTCAAGCACTTCCGTAACGCTCTCCCTCAACGCAGGTAGCGATACTTCGGCAAGCGCAAGCAGTACGGTATTCTTTACCGGCGCAACTTACACCACCTTGGACGAAACCGCATTTGAGAACGCTCAAAAGCAAAACAAGACGGATTGGCTTGCTCAGTCTTGGCTCGTAGACTCATTCGACGACGTCAACAGCGCAGACAGCATTTCTACAGCAAAGAACTTTACCGGCGAAGCTATTGATACCGACGCTAAATCCAACAGCGACGTTTTGGTAAGCGGCGTAATTGACAAAAACAAGACAGACTACTCCGACCTCGACCTCAACGTGGACGGCGAAGACGAAGCAATTGTCAACGCTATCTTCAACAACGACAAGACAAACGTCGGCGACAGAGCTCTCGTCATCTACAACAAGGACGCAACGGCTTACGGATACACCTCTAATACGGCAACCATTACCCCGGGTAAGTATTATAAGATTAGCGTATGGGTATTGACTTACAAACTTGCTTTGAACGGCGACGCAAACGACGATATTGACAAAGACTTCGTTCCGACGGCTAACATAACCTTGAAAGCCAACAACAAGACGTATGAATTCGGTAAGAAGTTGACAAGCTCGTCTACCGAACAAGATAAGAAGCGTATTGTAAATACTTCTACCTACACCGACGGCAAAGAGACGATCGGTCAGTGGACTGAATACGCGTTCTATATCTTCGCAGAAGACGATATTGACGATACCTCCGCTACCCTTACGGTAAGCCTCGGATTCAAGGGCAAGAACTATTACTTGACTGGTTACGTATTCGTTGACAACTTCTCTGTCGAAGAAATCGACGAAGAAAACTTCATCGCTCGCAAGGACGTATATAAGGAAGCTGAAAACGGTAAGTACTTCTTGCAAAACGAGACCTACGTTGAAATTACAGACGCTACTCCCGCTCCTGAAGGCGCAAAACTTTACAACAAGTTGACGGACAGCGAAGTTGCTAAAGACGACAACGAAAACAACAGCGTTCTTGCCGACGAGACGAAAGTTGCCAACAACTACCGTATCGTATTCACTTCCGAAGACTCTAAGGCAGAACCTGAGCCAACAGAGACGCCGGCACCGGCAAAACAAAAAGATCCGCTTGTCTGGTTGTATATTTCAATCGGCGCTGTCAGCGCAATAATCGTTGTTATCGTGGTAATCGTTGTTATCAAAAAGCTTATTCCTAAGAAAAAGAAAAAGCTTATTAAGAACAGCAGAAACAAAAAATCATCTGTTGCAAACAACAGCAAGAGAGACCAATTCGGTAAGTAATACCAATTTGGTAAGCAAATTCAAATGCGATATACAAATTGTATATCGCATTTTTGTTGTTGAATAACGTTTTTTTAATCGGGGAGATTCTTCGACTTCGCTCAGAATGACATCACATTAGATTCTTCGACTTCGCTACGCTCCGCTCAGAATGACGTAATAACGGTTTAGTCAATTGGGATAAAAATCTTTTGTCCGATAAAAACTCGCTCCACTGAGTTGAGCTCGGCAATTCTCTGCGCGCTTACGCAAAACTTTCTTGCGATACTCTCAAGGGTATCGAACGGTTGAACGGTATAATACTTCCCTTGATTTTCTTCGACGATAAGTCGCATACCCACAAATATATCGGTATGCAGATTGTTAAGTTTTTTTATTGCCGCTACGGTGGTGTGATACTTCTCCGCTAAATCTTCGAGCGACGTTTTGTCGTCAATTCTTACCATTACTCTTTTCATTTTTTGCTTATCCTTCCTACAACTATTCTATTTTGCTTAAAGCCTCAATATTATATTGTATGAGAAAAATATTCAAAGCGTTTGCAACGGTGACGGTCATTGCGGCTATTACGAGAGGTCTGTCATTCGTATTCAAAATATATCTTTCAAGAAAATTGGGAGCGGAAATTTTGGGGCTTTATCAAATTTGCGCTTCCGTATTTATGCTTTTTGCGTGTATATGCACGTCGGGACTGCCAGTCACACTGTCTAGAATAACCGCCGAAAGCGACACCGTCGGCGACAATAAGCGTCAATTCGGCGCATTGACTACATGTCTTTTTGCAGGCGTGCTCATCACTTTGGTAATGATTTCAATAATTTTGATTTTTCCGCAACTGCTGGGGCTTATTTTCAAAGACGAGAGATGCCGAAAGATATTTATAATAATGCTTCCAATGCTATTGACGGCTTGCCTGTACGCAATTCTTCGAGGATGGTTTTGGGGTAAGAAATACTTTGGAATTTACTCAGTGAGCGAACTTGCCGACGAAATACTCAAGATAATATTTGCAGTGCTATTGCTTGAGGGCGGCGCATTTGCCATTCAAAAAGAATACGCTTACGCTTTGGCAATGCTTGCCGGAGATATAATCGTAGTTGCAATAATAATTATTATGTTTGTCGCAAAAAAAGGCAAACTGGCAAAGCCTACACTTGGCAAAGAGATTACAAAGAGCGCGACTCCGCTTACCGTGACGAGAATCGTCGGGTCTCTTATGTCGACTTTTATGTCGTTGATATTGCCTTCGCTTCTCGTGACGAAGTTGGGAATGTCTCAAAGTATGGCAACCGCCGAATTCGGACGGGCAAGCGGAATGGTCATGCCGCTTATATTTACGCCCACGTCCATTATCGGTTCGTTGAGCGTGGTTCTTATACCCGAAATCGCTTCCGTCAAGGCGGGCAAAGGCGTCAAAACTATCTCTGGAAGTCTTGGCAACGCAATACTTTTCGGCATGCTGGTGTCATGCGTTTTCTTTACTATATTCTCCGGCGCAGGCGAAGAACTCGGCAATCTCCTCTACGACGACCCATTAAGCGGAGAGTATCTCGCCTTTGCTGCAATAATAATGATACCTATGTGTCTGAATAACCTCGTAATTTCAATGCTCAACTCTATGGGCAAAGAATTCAATACATTCTTATCTCACGTAATCGGTTGCGTGGTATTGATGATTATTTTGCTGACTACTCCGTCGCTGATTGGAATAAAATCCTATTTCGTGTCTTTGGGAGCAATGCACACTACCGCGCTTACAATCAACTTAATCGTGCTGAATAAGAACGTAAAACTGTCTTCAAAAGTCGCGTTAAAGTGCGGAATATGCCTTATATACTCTCTCGGCATAGCAATAATATGCAAACTTGCGGGTAGCGCTTTGTCAGGCAGTCCGCAAATCGTCGTAATTATTACCGTATGCATAATTTCCGCCGTAGCGTTTGCGCCATTTGCAATATTAAGCAAAATGGTAAAAGTAAACTTCAAAAAGTTCACATTAAAAAATAAAACAACCTTTCTGTAGGTTGTCTTTAATATTCTTCTCTACCTATAAGATAATCTGCGGTAACGTCATAGTAATCACAAATTACTTTTAGAATTTCAAGAGAAGGTTCTCTTATCCCTTGCTCATAATTTGCATATGCTGCACGAGTTAATCCCATATCTTTCGCAACCTTATCTTGCGATATTCCAAGTTGGGTACGCAATTCTTTTAATTTTTCGTGAAACTTTTTCATATTTAAAATTATTACACAAAATGTGTCAAACATGTTGACTTGAGACATTTTGTGTCGTATAATTATGTTAAGACACATAATGTGTCAAAAATGGAGGGAAATATGATAGATAAAAATATACACTTATGTGACCAAAAAGATGAAGTAAAAGCCGTCATTGCATACAAAATCAAACACTGCGAAATGACTTTACAACAACTTGCCAGACAATCAAAACTATCGATAACTACTATATGTAACTTGGCAAACGGGAAAATTATGCCAAGTATAAAAACTTTATTTAAGCTCAGTAAAGGCATGGGACTTAACATAGCGCAATTACTTTTTGACTAAACTAATAATTAACTAATAAATATATGATAAATAACGTAATGATGGACAGAAAAAACAATCCAACATGGTTAAAAGCACGAAGCAATATGATAAAGAATATTAAAAACTCTAATATTCCCTTACCTCAACTTGCGCAGACTATAGGTGTATCGGTTAGTACCCTGCGAAACTTTGTCAATGGAAAAACGACAATAAATGCAATCGTAATGGTAAAAATCAGCAGAGCACTAAATATGACCGTAGACGAATTTGTAGGTAGGAAGGACTTATAATTGACTGCAAAGTAAAGATAGTATATTATATAGATATGATAAATATAATTGCGGCGGTTGCTCAAAAGAGCGTGATTGGCAAAGACGGCAAGTTGCCTTGGAAATTGAAAGCCGATATGGCTAGGTTTAAAGAATTGACGATGGGCAATATAGTCATATTTGGCTTGAATACTTTCAATGAGTTTAAAAGACCGCTTGAAGGCAGAGAAAATATCGTCTTGTCTACGCATAACCTGCATATTGACGGAGTTGAAGTCTTTGACAGCCTTGACAAAGCAATCGCATACGCGAAGACTCAAGACAAAGAGATATTTATTTGCGGCGGCGAAAAAGTGTATAAAGAGGCTTTGGAAATTGCCGACAGACTGTATATTACGCATATCCATGCGAACTTTGACGGAGATAGATACTTCCCTGACGTACCCAAAAATTTCAAATGCGTGGCAAGTGAAGATATTATCGACAATGACGTCCCAACTACTTTTTGTATCTATCAAATAAAATAGACTCTTCGACTTCGTTGCACTTCGCTCAGAGTGACGCGTTTAAAGCGAAACTTACGTAAGGCGCAAAATGGGATTTGCATTACGGACACTCATAGTTTTTGGTTTTGGAACTTACGTATTTTATAATAATCTCACTAAAAAATATGGTAGTACTAATGCAAATCCACTTATAAGCCTTATACTCTTACTAATTTTAAATCGGTAGAGATTTCTCCACTACGGTCGAAATGACATAAATATCCTTGCTTTATCCATATTAATTTGCTATAATAATGACAGAAAGTGTAGAGTTTGCGCGTGAAGTGTCGTCAGGACGGGGAGTGCCGACGAACGAAAAGTAATAAATACTTGCGGTGCAACACTCACTCCCACTTTGGACTGTTATATCTTTTGGACGTAATACAATGTCTTTTTGTGGGGAACTTTCTTGGGAGGTTCTCTTTTGATTTATTCTGATGCCGTAGACTACGTCGCTAACGTAGAAAAGTTTGGTATCAAGTTGGGACTTGACACAGTCAAGACCTTGCTTGCTAGATTGGGCAATCCGCAAAAGTCGCTCAAATTCCTGCATATCGCAGGGACTAACGGCAAGGGGTCAGTCAGTTGTTTTTTGACAAACATACTGCTTGCAAGCGGCTATAGCGTGGGCACGTTCAACTCCCCTTCGGTCTTTGGCTACAATGAAAGATACCTCTTTAACAACATTCCTATGAGCGACGGCGACGTGGCAAGGTACGTTACTATCGTGGCTGACGAGCGAAACAAAATGGCGCAAGAAGGCTTGAACTTGCCGTCTGCATTTGAGCTTGAATTTGCCGTAGCTATGCTCTACTTCAAAGATAAGAATTGCGATTTTGCCGCGCTTGAATGCGGACTGGGCGGTAGACTTGACGCAACCAATTGCATTGACAGCAAAGAGCTTGCAATAATTACCTCTATATCGTACGACCATACCGCTATACTCGGCAATACCTTGGCGGAGATAGCAAAGGAAAAATTTGCAATAGTAAAGGACTGCCCTTTAATTACGTACCGTCAATGCGACGAAGTGATGAGCGTGCTTGGCAAAGCCGACGACTTGATACTGTGCGATGAGCCTACTCTTGTCGAAAGTAGTATGGACGGACAAACTATGCTCTATAAAGGCGAAACTTACCGCCTAAAGCAACTTGGCAAGTACCAGCTTGTCAACTGCTCTCTTGCGATACAAAGCGCGCTGTATCTTTCGTCAAAAGGCTATAATGTAACGCTTGAAAGTATAAAGAAAGGCGTGGCACAATCTGTATGGAAAGGCCGTCTGCAAAAGATCTTCAAAGGCGATAAAACATTTTTGCTCGACGGAGCGCACAACCCCGACGGCGCAAAAGTCTTGGCGCAGGAACTTGAGACAACTTTTAAGGATATGAAAAAGTGCTTTGTATTCGGTATGTTCAAGGATAAAGACGTGGACGGCGTACTCCAAAATATAGGCGCGCTTGCCGACGAATTTATTGCAATTAAACCGCCTTCCGCAAGAGGTCTTGACGAAGATATTACGTTTAAGAAGTGCCTTGCGTACACGCCCAATTCAAGCAAATGCAACGATATGGAGACGGCAATTGCAAAAGCGTATGGAAGCAAATGCGATTTGATAGTGGTATGCGGATCGCTGAGTATACTCTCGCCCGCCTACAATGCAATAATGAGAATATAACAATAGAAATATAGAGACGACGAAAAGAGCTAAGACTCTGCCAATGAGGTCAATATGAACGAGAAAGATAAGAATAAAATTCAACAGGCAATCACGATGATACTCGAAGCAATCGGCGAAGACCCTATGAGAGAGGGACTTGTCGACACTCCTAAGCGCGTGGCTAATATGTACGAGGAGTTGACGGCGGGATACCGCGACGACGAGAAAGTACACCTAGCTAAAACCTTTGACGTACAAGGCGGCGAATGGGTTATAGAAAAGGACATAACTTTTTCGTCAATGTGCGAACACCACTTGATGCCCTTCTTCGGCAAAATCGCCATTGCTTACGCGCCGACGGACAAAGTCGTGGGATTATCTAAACTTGCGCGCACGGTAGAAGTATTCGCCCGCAGATTGCAATTGCAAGAGAGACTTACGGGCGAAGTTGCCGACGCGGTAATGACAAACCTAAACGCAAAAGCCGTCGTCGTACTGTGCGAAGCCGAACATACCTGCATGACTGCAAGAGGCGTAAGAAAAATGGGTTCAAAGACTCTTACATTTGCAAAGCGCGGAGACGTGGACAAAGACCAATTCAAACTACTAAGCGAAATGATGAGATAGTATGAAGATAGGCAACAAGACTTTTGAAAGCGGCACGCACGTCATGGCGATTATCAACGTCACTCCCGACTCTTTCTATGAGGGGTCTAGGACCGACGTCAACGAACTTTTACCGCGCGTACGCAAAGCCATAGACGAAGGCGCGGAAGTCATAGATATAGGCGGTCAATCTACTCGCCCAAATCATACTCCGGTAAGCGCAAAGCAAGAGTGGCAACGGTTGGAGCGTCCAATCGAGTTGATTAAATCCAACTTTGATATTCCCCTTTCCGTAGATACGTATTACCCTTTCGTAGCGGAAAAAGCCTTGCAAAAAGGCGCGGATATGATAAACGATATTTGGGGATTGCAATATGAAAATAATGGCGAAATGGCAGACGTAATATCAAAATACAATTGCGCTGTATGTATAATGCAAAATCAAAATCGCATATCTCCCGACGAGAGACTGTGGGAAGATATATACGCATTTTTGCAAAAAAGTCTTGACGTTGCAATGCGCGCAGGTATTGACAAAGACAGGATAATCATTGACGGCGGCATTGGATTTGGCAAAACGAAGGAACAAAATTTTGCCGTAGTAAATTCATATTTCAACTTGCATAGGTTTGGCTATCCTCTGCTTCTCGGTACGTCGCGCAAATCTATGTTTGGCGGAAATATATCTGACAGACTTGCCCCCACGCTTGAGACTACGAAGCAAGCCGTAAGACAAGACGTGCTATTCGTGAGAGTTCACGACGTAAAAGAAAACTTGCAAGCAATCAAGGAGGCTCTTGAAAATAAATGAGCAGTATAAATATTCACAACCTTAAAGTAGCGGCTTGTCACGGCGTGCTTGAAGAGGAAAAAATCAACCGTCAACCGTTTTGTTTTGACGTAAGTATGCAATACGACTTTGCCAAAGCGGCAAAAGCCGACGACTTGAATTTGACGCTCAACTATGACGAGATAATGCACGCGATAAGCGATTTTTGCAAGGACAATACTTTTGATTTGATAGAAACGCTATGTCAACGTACGGCGACTATGCTTATGCGAAAGTACCCAATAGACAGTGTAACCGTGACTGTAAAAAAACCTCAAGCGCCGGTATCTCTTCCCTTTGACAACGTGTCGGTTACTACAGCTTTGACGCGGACGACGGTTTTGATTTCGCTGGGAAGTAATATGGGCGACAGACAAACTTATCTCGACAACGCAATCCAACGTCTGCAAGACAATGAAGATATATCCGTGCAAAAAATCTCAGCTCCCTTTGAAAACCCGCCCTACGGCGGCGTAGCGCAATCGCAATTTATAAATATGGCTGTCAAGATATCGACGTATCTTTCGCCGTATGAGCTACTTGATTATCTTCACTTGATAGAAAGCGAAGCTCAAAGAGACAGGAGCGTACGTTGGGGAGACAGAACTCTCGATATGGATATTGTCTTTTACGGCGACCGTGTGATTGACGACGACGTACTGACAATTCCCCACGCCGACTATATCAACAGAGACTTCGTGCTCAAACCGCTTAAAGAGATTGCGCCCAATTTCGTGTGTCCGCTGTATAAGAAAAGAATAAAAGAACTGTAGTGATACAGTTCTTTTATTTTTAATTTAATTGAGATTCTTATTTCCTTTTCATTGCTCTTTGTTCCTTGAGCAAGTCGTTATAGCGTTCAATTTGGTCTTCGCGTAGGTCGATCATATTCTTGGCTACCTTGCAAGCCTGCGCATCGGAGATGACAACTTCAGTCTCTTTAACCTTGACTTTCGTACCGTCGCTGGTTGCGTCTCTCTTAATGTCCTTGAGATACTCGTCTTCCATCTTGAAGAGCGCTACCGTCATATCTTTCTTGATTG
>CAMWQA010000058.1 GCA_947176265.1 uncultured Clostridia bacterium
ATTGAAGCTACTAATTTGAGACCTTATCTCGCGTCTGCTTTGTTGATGGTATTGTGTATCTAAAGGCGGTAGATTATGTCGAAGAATAAAATAATAAAAATAGTTATTATTTGATTGGTATTCGCCGCATTGCTTGCAGGTTTGATTACGATGATGGTATTGCCTCAAAATTACGGCACGCCGGATAAGCTTGGCATAGGTAGCAGTAACTTTGGTCAAAGATTGCTTATCGGATTGCAAGTTGCGTTGCTTGGCTTGGGTACCGTATTCGTAATGTTGTTCTTATTGATACTCATGGTTACGCTTTTGAGAATGATATTCGAGGGCGTAGGTAAGTTGAAAGTAAAACAAGCTGAAAAGAAATTAGAGGCTGCGAAAAATCAAAAAGTAGCGATAATCGAAGAGAAAGTGGCAATTGAAGAAGACGAGGAGGACGAAGAAGTCGTTGCGGTAATCATGGCTGCGCTCAACGCTTATTACGAAACGCAAAACGCGACGTATAAGTCCAACCTCAAATTCAGAGTTCGTTCAATAAAAGAAATCTAATCACAAAAATAAAGTTTTAGGAGAATTATTATGCGTAAATTTAATATCAATGTAAACGGTAAATCTTATGCGGTAGAAGTAGAGGAGATTACCGACGGCGCTACTGTATCTGCGCCTGTTCAAGCTGCAGCGCCAGTTGCAAAAGCAGCTCCTGTAGCAGCGGCTCCCGTAGGCAACGGCAAGCCCGTTAAGTCGCAAATGCCCGGTTTGGTCAAGAAACTTTGCTTTGCAAACGGCGCTACCGTAAAAGAGGGCGAGGCTATAATTATTCTTGAGGCAATGAAGATGGATACTCCTATATCCGCTCCGTTCTCGGGTGTAATAACTTATTCTACTCAAGAAGGCGCAAACGTTGATTCCGGCGCAGTGCTTTGTACGATTGCATAATCATTGATTTATTGGAGGCAAAATGTTTAACATAATTACGACGCTTCAATCGTTTTCAATGGTAGAATCGCTCGAAAACCTGTGGCGAAGCACGGGATTTATGACGTCACTGACACCTATATGGCAAAATCTTATAATGATGGCCATAGCGTGCGTGCTCATATATCTTGCCGTAGCCAAAGAATTTGAGCCGAATTTGCTGCTTGCAATCGGTTTTGGCATGTTTATTATCAATATCCCCGGCGCGTACAATATTTTGTACGGCACGTACGGATATACGTTTACCGGCACGGTTGACGGAGTTAATCAGATACTTACCACTGTAGACGGAAATCAGTTGACCGGTACTTTGGCAGAACTTGCAAAAATGCTCAGCATTGAGAATTTTGACGGCATGAGTATGGTCGATAAAATTCAAGCGGTAGAGAGCGCTGTTCACGCAATGTTCCCGAATGTAACTGATATAGCTGTAAGTCACGAAGTGGTTGCAGACCAAGGCTTATTCTTTTATCTTTACAAAGGCGTAGAATGGGTAATCTATCCGCCGCTTATCTTCCTTGGCATAGGCGCAATGACAGACTTCGGTCCGTTGATCGCAAATCCAAAGTCGTTGATAATGGGCGCGGCTGCGCAGCTTGGTATTTTCGTAACCTTTATTATTGCAATTAATATAGGATTTACCGGCGAAGAAGCTGCGGCAATAGGTATTATCGGCGGAGCTGACGGTCCTACGGCAATTTACGTAACGGTAAAATTGGCAGCGCATTTGTTGCCTGCAATATCCGTAGCGGCATATTCGTATATGGCTCTTATCAAGGTTATTCAACCGCCTATTATGAAACTTTTGACGACAAAGAAGGAAAGAGGTATCGTAATGGAGCAGTTGCGTCCCGTATCCAAGACAGAAAAGGTTATTTTCCCAATCGCAGTTACGGGTATCGTGGGTATTATATTGCCGTCGGCAATTCCGCTTCTCGGTATGTTGATGCTTGGCAACCTCATGAAAGAGTCGGGAGTAGTGCCTAGACTTACCAACACCGCGAAGAACGAACTTATCAATATTATTACGATATTGCTCGGCGTAATCGTAGGTAGTAAGGCTACTGCAGACGTATTCTTGAATACAAGCACGCTTTTGATTATCTTGATTGGCGTATTTGCATTCGCATTCGGTACGGCGGGCGGTTTGCTCATCGGTAAGCTTATGAGTAAACTTTCCAGAGGCAAAATTAATCCGCTTATCGGTTCGGCAGGCGTATCTGCAGTGCCTATGGCGGCTAGAATTTCGCACATGGTTGGTCAAGAGGAAAATCCCAACAACTATTTGCTCATGCACGCAATGGGACCTAACGTAGCAGGCGTTATCGGTTCTGCCGTTGCAGCAGGCGTGTTGCTTGCTATATTCGGCGCATAATAAAAGAAGAGGTATATAAATATGGTTAAGATTACAGAAACTATTTTGCGTGACGCTCATCAATCTCAAGCAGCTACGCGTATGAGACTTGACGAGATGTTGCCAATGTGCGAAAAATTGGACAACGCAGGTTATTATTCTATAGAGTGCTGGGGCGGAGCAACTTTTGACTCTTGCTTGCGCTTCCTCAACGAAGACCCATGGGAGAGATTGAGAGCTTTGAAGAAAGCTATGCCAAAGACAAAGTTGCAAATGCTTTTCAGAGGTCAAAATATCTTGGGATATAAGCACTACGCAGACGACGTGGTAGACGAATTCGTCAAGAAGACTATCGAAAACGGTTGCGATATCTTGCGTATATTCGACGCGCTTAACGACCCAAGAAATATGGAGCAGGCTATAAAGAGTTGTAAGAAATACGGCGGTATTTGCGAAGCTACGATTTCTTATACTACGTCTCCGGTTCATACCAACGAATATTTTATTAACTTGGCAAAGACGCTCGAAGATATGGGCGCAGATAATATCTGTATCAAGGATATGGCAGGTATTTTGTTGCCATACGTTGCTTACGACCTTGTCAAGGGCATGAAAGCAGTGCTTAAGCCTACGACTTTGATCCACTTGCATACTCATCAAACGGCAGGTACGGGTAACCAAACCTATCTCAAAGCTATCGAAGCAGGCGTAGATATCATCGACTGCGCGTTGAGCGCTTTGGGCAATGGCACGTCTCAACCGGCAACCGAGCCTATGGTAGCAATTTTGAAAGGCACAGAGTACGACACCGGACTTGACGTAGCATACCTTAATGAGATATCCAATCACTTTAAGAAAGTTGCCGACAGACTTAAAGCCGACGGTTGGTTGACGGAGAAGTCTTTAGCTACCGACGTAAACGCTTTGATATATCAAGTTCCTGGCGGAATGCTTTCCAACCTCGTAGGTCAGCTCAAGAAAGCCAACGCTTTGGATAAATACGAGCAAGTTTTGGCAGAAGTCCCCAACGTAAGAAAAGACCTTGGTTATCCTCCGCTCGTTACGCCTACCAGCCAAATCGTAGGTACGCAAGCCGTATTTAACGTACTTGCAGGAGAGAGATACAAGATGGTATCGGCAGAGACCAAGGGCGTATTAAAGGGCGAGTACGGCAAACTTCCGGCAGAGCCAAATCCTGAGGTAGTAAAACAAGTTCTCGGAGATACGGAGAGAATTACTTGCAGACCTGCAGATCTTTTGAAACCTGAACTTGCAAAGTACAGAGAAGAAATCAAAGAATATATCGAGCAGGACGAAGACGTATTGTCTTACGCGCTCTTCCCGCAAGTTGCGCTTAACTTCTTTAAGTACCGTCAAGCTAATAAAAAGCACGTTGACAGAGAAGTGGGCGACACCTTAAAAGGTATACAGCCGGTGTAAGATAATTAGGCATTGATATTATCGGATAGAGAACTTTTGGAGTTGACCGAAAGTTCTCTTTACATTTATGCGGAATTTTGATAAAATAAATACATGAATATACTTTTGATAAACGACGACGGAATATACAGCCAAGGAATTTTGACGCTTGCGAAAAAGCTATGCGTTGACAATAATGTAACAGTTGTTGCTCCGCAAGGACAAATGTCGGGCACGGGGCATAGTTTTACGCTTTACGGATACGTCAATTTTGTCGAATTGCATTTGCTTGACAACGTGAAATGCTATGCCGTCAACGGAACTCCCGCAGATTGCGTTAAGGTCGGTATTAATTTGATTTTAAATAAAAAGCCCGATTTAATAATCAGCGGAATAAACAAAGGATTTAATCTCGGTACGGATATTTTTTATTCGGGTACGGTAAACGCTGCGTTGGAGGGAGCTGTTCATAATATCAAGTCGATTGCCGTGTCGCAAGAGTATCATTTGGATAGTTATGAATATTCTTCTGACTTTGTGTTGAAAAATTATCGCAAACTTTATAAAATATTGCCTGACGACGCGCAGACAATATTCAATATAAATATACCGGCAGGGGACGCAAAAGATATTGCAGGCGTGAAGTTTGCAAAACTCGGAGTAAAATATTTCGACGAGAATTATAGATATGAGGAGGGATTTGGCTACAGAGCGCATTGCCGATCAACGCTAAGCGAAAATACGACTCAAGAAGACGATACGTGGCTGTACGATAATAAATATATCACTATTTCTCCTGTAAAGAACGATTGGAATAATAAAGAATTTTTTGAAAAAATTAAGAATGAGATAATAGAATGAAAGTAGTTGTAGTAGGTGGCGGAGCAAGCGGAATGCTGTGCGCAATAATGCTTGCGCAAAATGGCGCGGACGTCACGTTGATAGAAAAAAACGAAAAACTTGGCAAAAAGTTGTTTATCACGGGCAAAGGTCGGTGCAATTTGACAAACGATTGCGAGTTGAACGATTTCTTTCAAAATATAGTTACCAACAGTAAATTTATGACCTCTGCGCTCTATGGATTTACTCCCAAAGATACGATGGATTTTTTTGAGAATAACGGAGTGAAGCTAAAAGTAGAGAGAGGAAATAGGGTTTTTCCGCAATCGGATAAGTCGAGCGATATAATCAAATGCCTTGAAAGAGCGCTTAAAGATTATGGAGTTGAGGTTAAATTGAATACGCGCGTAAGCGATATTTGCGTAGAGGACGGTAAGGTATGCGGAGTGAAAACCGACGCAGACGGCAAAATTGCGGCAGATAAAGTTGTGATTGCCACTGGAGGAGTGTCGTATCAGGCAACCGGAAGCACGGGCGACGGATATAGGTGGGCAAAGGCTGTGGGACACAACGTAATTGAGCCTAGACCTGCGTTAGTGCCGATAATATTAAAAGAGCAGTATGGCTTGCAAGGTTTGAGCTTAAAGAACGTAACCGCAAGCATAATTCGCGACAGAAAAGTTTTTTTTTCACAATTTGGAGAGATGCTTTTTACTCACAACGGAGCTAGCGGACCTATAATACTATCGTTGTCATCGCTTATTAATAAGCATTATTCGGCAGGAAAATTTGACGGTAAGTATTTTCTTAGCATAGATTTGAAGCCTGCGTTGAATGACGAGACTTTGCAAAACAGACTTATTCGCGAATTCTCTCAAAAAAGCAATACGGAGCTGAAGAATATTTTACCCGCTCTTATGCCAAAATCTTTGATAAGCGTCGTAACAAAACAGAGCGGCGTAAGCGAACGGCAAGTCGCTAACGGCATAACGAAAGAGCAAAGAGAAAAATTAGCCTACACAATAAAGAATTTGAGGTTTTCAATCGCGGGATTGGAAAATATAAACGCAGGCATAATTACGTCTGGCGGAGTGGACTGCAAAGAGGTCAATCCAAAAGATATGATGAGTAAGTTGATAAACAATCTGTATTTTGTAGGAGAAGTACTGGATATTGACGCATTGACGGGGGGATTTAATCTTCAGCTTGCTTTTAGTTCGGCTCATCAAATGAGTAAGAGCGTTTAAATTATCGCGACAACGTATAAAATTGATTGCAAAAATTACTAAAATGCGTTAAAATAATACTACTTATTGGAGATTATATGATCAATATCGCAATCGACGGACCTAGCGGAGCCGGTAAAAGTACGATAGCCAAGATAGTCGCAAAGACTATGGGAATAACTTATCTCGATACTGGGGCAATGTATCGGGCGGTTGCTCTGCACGTGGTGAATTGCGGTAAAAATCCATCTGTTGAAGAAGAAGTTAAAGAACTTTTAAATGATATAAATATTTCGTATATCAAAGAAAAAGACGAAAATTTAATATGTCTCAACGGTAAAAACGTGTCTGAAGATATAAGAAGACACGAGATGTCCAAGTATGCTTCCGAGGTATCAAAAATACCTGCAGTCAGACTCTTTTTAGTAGATATGCAGAGAAAAATTGCCCAATCTACCGACGTCGTTTTGGACGGAAGAGATATTACGAGCTACGTTTTGCCCAATGCAAAATATAAATTCTATTTGACGGCAAAAGATACCGAAAGGGCAAAGAGAAGATACGAGGAACTCAAAGCCAAAGGTCAGGAAGTGTCTTACGAGCAAATTCTAGCCGACGTGCGAGACAGAGATTTCAACGATATGAACAGGGATTTTGCGCCGTTGAAGAAGACGGACGATTCTTTTGAGATAGACAGCACTGAAATGTCTTTGCAACAAGTCGTTGATACAATTTTGGCTAAAGTCGCTGAAATTGATAAAAATTCCCAACAGATTAAAGACGTCAATATGTCTGTCCATAAGCAAATCAAGAAGAATAGAAACAAGGTAAAGCATCGTTGGTTCTATAGAGGAATTGCCAATTTCGTAAGATGGGCAATGGGCGCAATATGGGTAACGAAGATTTATTTTAAAGACAATTTTCCAAAAAATTCAAAAGCCATTGTGATTTGCAATCACTATTCGGCGGTTGACCCTTGCGTAATTATTTCCAAGTTGTTGGGCAAGAATGGCAAGGTCTTGATGAAAGAGGAGATTGAGAATAACGCATTTGTGGCAAAAGTCGCAAAAGAGTTGGGGACGATTCCTGTAAAAAGAGGCGAAGCAGACGTCAACGCAGTCAAGAGTATTTTGGGAGCTCTCAATAAAAATCAACCTGTTTTGATTTTCCCTGAAGGCACTAGAAACAGACAAAGTCAAAAAGAGTTTTTACCTTTCAAACCCGGCGTCGCGACCTTTGCAATTAAGGCGAAAGCTCCGATCGTGCCTATGCTTTATTATAAAAAGACGGGAGCGTTTAAGAGAAATAAGATTATGATAGGCGCGCCTTTCTGGCTTGACGAGTTTTATGATAAAAAAATCGGAGACGTCAAAGAAGAGGCTACGCAGGTCATTTTCGATAAGATGCAAGAGTTGAGAAAAGAAATAGATATCCTCGTCGAAGTATGCAAAGGAAGCAAAAAGAGATATTTGAAGTATAAGAAAAATCAAAGCAAGGAGCTGTGCGCAAATGTCGGTAAAGGTCGCTAAAAATAGCGGTTTTTGTCAAGGCGTCAAAAGAGCTGTCGACGTCGCTATGAATATCGAGACTCCCGCTTACGTCTACGGCGAACTCATTCACAACGAAGTCGTACTTGAAAAATTGCATGAAAGAGGCGTAATTACTGTCAACAGTCTTGAGGATTTTAAAGGTAAAAAGATAATTATTCGCTCTCACGGAGTCGGCAAAGACGTATACGAATTTTTAGAGGCGAACAATATTGAATACGTGGATTGCACGTGCGTATTTGTCAAGAAGATACATGAGATTGTAAGGGGAAACTATCTCAAAGGTAAGCAGATTATTATTATAGGCAATCCCAATCATCCGGAAGTAATTGGAACTAACGGTTGGTGCGATAACAGCGCAATAATTTATAACGGAGAAGCGGACGCTGTTTTTGATAATCAAAAGGAATATTGCCTTGTCGTACAGACTACTTACGACCATAATATTGTTGAAAAATATATCAAAATTTTACAAACCTCTATTAAAACGCTTGATACAAATAATACGATATGCTATACTACTTTAGGTAGACAGAAAGAGTGCGAATTGCTGAGTAAAGAATGCGATTTAATGCTCGTTGTCGGAAGTAAAAACAGTTCTAATACCCGCAAATTGCAGGATATATGCAAAAAGAACTGCAAAAATACTTATTTGATAGAGACAACAGCCGACTTGGAGTCGGTCAAAGTGAATAAAAATATAAAAATCGGCATAGTTGCCGGCGCATCAACTCCACCTGAGTTGATTGAGGAGGTAAAAAATCTAATGAAAGACTCTCAAGAAATCAATAAAATTGAGACCGAAACTGCAAAGGAGGACACTTTTGGCGCGCTTCTCGCTTCGCAAGGCGACAAGTCTATGAACGTCAAGGCAGGAAAGACGTACACTTGTACGGTTATATCTGCAAATGACGAAGGCATTGCCGTAAGCTTTGGCGGAAAGAAAGACGGATTTGTGTGCAAAGACGATGCAGAAATTGACGGAGTAGACTACAATCCCGAAAATTATAAAGAGGGAGATAAGTTTGCCGCAGTAGTTATTGAAAAGACATCAAAATCTCTTCCTAAAGAGTATATATATTTTTCAAAGAAAGTCGTTGACAAGCGCAATAAAGAGAACAGCGACGCTATCGAAAAGCTTTCTTCGCCTGAATTCACTATGGCGATGACTGAAGTAACCAAGAACGGTTTGAAAGGATATTACGGCGGATATACTATATTCGTACCTGCATCGCAAATTAAGATTGCTTACGTTACGGAAGAAGACTTGCCAAAATATCTCAACAAGCCATTGAGATTGCGCCTTATCAAGTCTAACAAAGACGATCCTGAAAAGGAAATCGACTTGAAGAGCAAGAAATCTGTAATTGCATCTCAAAAAGTAATTCTCGAAGAAGAGAAGAAAAAGAAAGAAGACGAGATGTGGGCTTCTTTTGAAAAAGATGCAATTGTCAAGGGTAAAGTAAAGAGATTTGCTGAGTTTGGCGCATTCGTAAGCGTAAACGGTTTTGATTGTCTCGTTCACAACAGCGACGCTTCTTACAGCAAAGATATGCCTGCAAGCCAAGTATTTGAAATCGGCAAGACGTATGAATTTATCGTTCGTTACGTCAGCAGAGAGAATGGCAAAGTTAAACTCGGATATAAGCAACTTCAGAAAAAGCCTTACGAAATTGCTTTTGAGAAGTATCCGGTAGGCAGCGTTATTAACGGTACTGTAAGAGATATAAAGGATTACGGAGCATTCGTTCTTATCGAAGATAATATCGACGGACTTGTTCCCGTATCAGAAATTTCTCACAACTATACGAAAAATCCTGCAGACGTACTCAAAGTCGGCGACAGCGTAACCGCTCAAATCATCAGATTTGAGGACAACAGAATTACGCTTTCAATCAAAGCTTTGATTGCAAAAGAGGAAAAAGTCGTTGAAGAAACCGTAGTAAGCGAAGAAGATTATCAAGAGGCTAAGGAAAAGAGAGCTAAGAAGAACGCTAAGAAGTTTGACGCGTCTGCAGTAGCCGCTCCAAAAAAGCAAAAGTCCGCAAAGAAGGACGAGGAAGAAGTATCTTCTTGGAAGAGCGATGACAGCGATGCAACCGCAACAATGGCTGACCTCTTCAAAGGTCTTAAATTGGACATAGAAGACTAATTTTGTTGACTGTCGGGGCAGAGAAAATCCGCCCCGAAAAAAAGTCAAAAATTATAAAAAAATCCTTGACAAACTCTTGAGAATATAGTATATTTGAGTAGTCGCAAGATGTTACGTCGGGGTGTAGCGCAGTTTGGTAGCGCACGTGGTTTGGGACCATGGGGCCGGGAGTTCAAGTCTCTTCACCCCGACCAAACGTAAAGCCGACAATCTGTGGACCATTAGCTCAGTTGGTTAGAGCAACCGGCTCATAACCGGTCGGTCCAAGGTTCGAGTCCTTGATGGTCCACCACAATTAAATAGGTATTAAATGGAATTGGCTCGGTAGTTCAGTTGGTTAGAACGCTAGCCTGTCACGCTAGAGGTCGAGGGTTCGAGTCCCTTCCGAGTCGCCAACAAATTTAATAAACTTCTAAATTTTGAGATTTTTTAAAATCTCTTAATTTATGCCTCGGTAGCTCAGTCGGTAGAGCAGGGGACTGAAAATCCCCGTGTCGGTGGTTCGATTCCGCCCCGAGGCACCATACCAAATGGTATGCGCTGGTGTAGCTCAATTGGCAGAGCAGCTGATTTGTAATCAGCAGGTTGTTGGTTCGATTCCGATCACCAGCTCCACAAGTTAATATGGGTAGGTTCCCGAGTGGCCAAAGGGAGCAGACTGTAAATCTGCCGACTCTGTCTTCGATGGTTCGAATCCATCCCTGCCCACCACGTAAAACCCTAAATGTTATCGTTTAGGGTTTTATAATTAAATTAACCTAGCGAATCATATCGCAGGTATTTAATGTTGCATAACAATATTTTATTTCTATATGAGGGAGAAGTCATGAAAGATAAAAAAAATTTTTATTTAAATTTGCTTGTTTTTATAAGTACGCCTATTTTAATCGTCGTAGGCGTTTTGATGGCAAAACTATCACACAATAATAGAATAACAGCTTTTGGCGGTCTTATTATATGCGCCGCAGTTTTTGTACTGTGCATGTGGTTGATTCGTGTCACTGCGACACGCGCCGCTAATAAAGGGGTGACGAAAAAAGAAGTAACGCAACAGGATATTTCAAATAATTTTGAGACGTTTAAGGCGTACAATAATGCGTTGAAGTCATTTCAAAGCAATACAGATTATCCTGAAGTTAATACAATTAAATTGGTCAACGAAGGTTTAGAGTTTTTTGCCGAAGGTAGGTACGTCTGGGAAAAAGATTTTAAAGGCATAGTTGGATATCATTTTGCATTTGAAATTAAAAGCAATAATTTAAAACGCAAGCCTGAAGATTTCGACGACGTATGCGACCTTGAAGGCAACGGTATGCTTATTTCGGTAGGCTATCACGACGGCGAAGCCCTGGAAGAATATGCGAACGACAATGGCGTAATATTGAAAGAAACAATACAAAACTCAATTGACAAGACGATAAAGTTAAAGCAAGACAACGGATATAACATGTGCGTATGGACTGTAGAGGGAGACGACGTTGATTTTGGTTTTGTAAAAATTCTCAAATGTGAAAACGACGTCTTGACTGTATATTTTATGTTGAACGTGCCTTACGGTTTAAATGATAAGGTTGAAGGCGTGGTAGAGTTAAAAAAGGATACAGGCGAACGTATATACGACATACAGTCAGCCATTAAAAAGATTAAAAGAGAGAAATACAATACTATAGAAATAAACATAGAAGAAGTAAAAACGATAAGACAAACAAATAAGTTTTTGCCGGAAAGCTATTTTACGTTCTTAGAGGAAGTAGGACATGCAGATTTAGATTGGATTGACTTGGGTTGGAATAAGAATACGTCAACAAATTTAAATAATGACGAAGAAACTTATGTAAAAGATTTGTTGAAAGATCACAAAGATATAAAATTGGAAGATTTCTATTTTATAGCAATTGACAATGGTGGCAGTTATTACGCATTTTCAAGAAAGATGGACGATACTAAAGTTTACGTTTTTTCTGACGATGCGACTGATATAGCCACATACGAAACGTTTGAGG
>CAMWQA010000059.1 GCA_947176265.1 uncultured Clostridia bacterium
TGAAAATAATTCTACTTATATATTATAAAATAAATTCCCTTTTAAGTCAATGATATACTTTATTTTTGACATCGATTTTATATTCATAGCAAACAATCTTTTAAAAAAGACGGAATTATATTATAATCCCGTCTTTTTATAGCTGGCAAAATATAATCTCTGTTTTACCACTCGCCCGTTACGTCCTTTATAAAGTCCAAGAACGTACTCTTTTTTGCATCATGCATAGCTATAATATCAACGCTATGCTCTACGCCGTCCATCTGATATTTTGCTTTGCCGACTATATCGCCTTTCTTTATAGGCGCTTTAATCTCTTTAGGCATGACAATCTGCAACTCTTGAGCCGAAGACCCTACCTTTGAAAACTTCGTAATATCCTCTCCGCAAGCCACTTCAATTGATTTTATCGGAGACTTCTTGACTTTGACGTTGCCTATCACTTCGCCTTTTCTGAAATAAATCTTGTTGACGTAATTGGCAAACGAATAGTCAAACATTGCTCTTACTTGGTTAAATCTGGACTTACTGTCGCTACCGCCTACCAAAGTTGCAACTACTTTCATTCCATTGCGCTCAGCGCATGCTGACAAACAGTGACCCGCTTTGTCCGTATATCCCGTCTTACCGCCTTTGCAACCGCTGTATTGCTTGATAAGTTTATTTGTATTGACAAATTGAGTTATTCTTCCAGATGGGTGTTTATAATCCTCCATCCACACTCCCGCATACTCAAAATACTTGTCATGGCTCATAAGACTACGCGTCATTATATTGACGTCTCGAGCCGTAGAATACTGTTCGTTTTCGCTTGGAAGTCCGGTACAGTTGACAAACTTGGTATTTTTCATTCCAAGTTGACTAGCCTTATCGTTCATCATACCCACGAAACTGTCCACACTGCCTGCGATACGTTCTGCCATCGCATAAGACGCGTCGTTGGCGGACACAACTATGATACCTTTGAGCAAATCGTTGACGCTATAGCTTGCGCCTGCGTCCAAAAACATTTGACTACCGCCCATTGCGCTTGCTTCCGGAGATACGGTAATCATCTCGTCATAACTAATTTTGCCTTCTTCGATAGCCTCAAAAATTAGATTTGCCGTCATGATTTTTACCATACTGGCAATCTCGTGCTTTTCGTCGGCATTATATTGATAAAGCACTTCGCCCGTATAATACTCGGTCAAGCATTCGCCAAATCCGTTTGGCGTCAAAGGCAAGTCGCCCATAGCCAAAGTTTCGCTTGAAGCCTGCGCGCTCATACCCATAGGAAAAACTACGAGCAAGGTCAAAGCCATTAATAATGATACGAATAAAATTTTCTTTTTCATATTAAACTCCTAATCGTTGTTTTACCCTAGTGTGTCGCAAGAAACAATTTTTATGCCAAAATTACAATATAAGACATATATTTTCCTTGAAATTGTATTAAAATTGACCTATGGAACAAAAAATATATTCTTATATGCTGTCTATTGGACTACGCCCCAAATGCTCGGGATACAAATACATTTTTGACCTTGTAAAAATGCAAGCGAGCGGAGACAATATCTTGCCGCTAAAACTCAACGGATATGAGGCGCTTTCCCAAAAATACGGCAAAACCGTAAGCGCCATAGACAAGAATATCCAAAACTGCATTTCCAAAGCTTGGTTGGACGGCGACGTCGACGATCTGTATAAAGAATTTGGCAATACTATCGACCTAGACAAGGGAAAGCCTACTTCAAAGCAACTTATCATGCATATCTGCGACAGAATAGCTTCTATATAAAATTTTTGTCATATATTGTCGTCATACAAAATAAAATTTAGTATTAATGACAAAAAGGCAATAATATGGCAAAAAATATCAAATTTAAATTCAACAAAGGCGTCGCTACGCCTATAATCAAAAATTTCTTTAAAGATAACAAGTTATTTTTGATTACCTTCTTTGGACTTTATATTGCTATCTTTGCAATATCATTATTTATCGTATTAAATTATCAAAGTCAACTTAATCACAACAATTATTATCAAATGTTGCTCGAAGGAGAATATAGTTATTTAAAAGTTACTTTAAAGTACGTAGGTTTGAATATTCTCTTTGCATTCTGTTCTATGATAACCTATCGCAAGAGATACGCCTTTGCGCTTATGTATTTTGTAGTAACCTTCATTGCATACCGTCTCGCCGTTAACATAGTAGGCAGTTGGCAATACAATTTAATAATTAATATATTAAATGCGGTATTATTCTACTTCATTATCTTTACTACGTACGTAGTTACGATAGTTCTGATAGTATCGCATATCAACTCCAATTATCTATACTGCAGCGATAGCTGCCCTACTACTTTGAAAAAAATATTTAAATTTACGGCAATCACAACGCTAATTACTTCAATTTGCATAATAATTTGCACGGTAGTATTGCCATTGATACTCAGCAAAATACTCTTCTAAAACGTACAAGATTTGTTTAAATTTAACTAGCCTCTATTTGAGCCATATAAAAAAGGAGTACCCTCGCGGATACTCCTTAAAACAATTATTTTGCGTATTCAACTTGTCTAACTTCTCTGATGACGTTGACTTTGATTTGACCTGGATATTCAAGTTCCGCTTCAATCTTCTTGGCAATTTCTTTTGCCATAAAGGTCGTAGCCTCATCGTTGACCACTTCGGGTTTGACGATTACCCTTATCTCTCTGCCCGCCTGTATTGCATACGACTGTTCTACGCCCTCAAAGGAATTTGCAACTCCCTCAAGTTTTTCAAGTCTCTTGACGTAGTTCTCAAGCGATTCTCTTCTTGCGCCCGGTCTTGCGCCCGAGATTGAGTCTGCCGCTTGAACTATGATTGCCTCTAAGGTTTGCGGTTCTACGTCGCCGTGGTGAGCCTCGATAGCGTGTATAACGCCTCTTTGTTCTTTGAACTTCTTTGCTATATCTACGCCTATAGTGACGTGCGTTCCCTCGACTTCGTGATCTACAGCTTTACCTATATCGTGCAACAAACCGGCTCTCTTTGCCACTTTGACGTCTGCGCCCAATTCGGCTGCCATCATACCTGCCAAATAGCTTACTTCCAAAGAGTGCTTAAGCACGTTTTGTCCGTAGCTGGTGCGGTATTTCAATCTACCTAGCAACTTGATAATTTCCGGATGAAGTCCGTATACGTTAGCTTCGAAAGCAGCGTTTTCGCCTGCCTCTTTCATCTGTTGCTCTATCTCTCTCTTGACTTTGTCGACGGTCTCTTCTATCTTTGCAGGATGTATTCTACCATCCGAAACCAATCTCTCGATAGTCAACTTCGCAATCTCTCTTCTTACAGGGTCAAATCCCGATACGGTAACTACGTCCGGGGTATCGTCGATAATCAAATCAACGCCCGTAGAGTTTTCTATAGCTCTGATATTTCTACCGACTCTACCGATAAGTCTGCCCTTCATATCTTCATTGGGCAACTCAACGACGGATACGGCGATTTCAGACGCGTGGTCTGCCGAACATCTTTGAATTGCGAGTCCGATGATATTCTTTGCTTTTTTGTCAGCCTCGTCCTTTGCCTTTTGCTCAATTTCCTTCACTAAGACGACTGCATCTTTCTTTGCTTCGTCCAAAAGTTCGTCCATGAGTATTTGCTTTGCCTCGTCTTGCGTAAGCTTTGCAACTTTCTCGAGTTCTGACAGCATATTTGCATGAGCGTTTTGCAACTCTTGCTCAATTTCGTCAAGTTCTCTTTCTTTGCTCTCTAATTGTTTCTTCTTTTCGTCAATAAGATCGGATTTCTTGTCGATAGCCATTTCTCTCTTGATAAGTTGATCTTCTCTTTGAGCAACTCTCTGTTCGCTTCTGGCTATTTCTGCCCTCTGTTCTTTTGACTGATTGTCCAACTCCTTGCGGAGTCTGTTTTGCTCTTCTCTTGCTTCCTTGAGATAGGTCTTAGATTCGTCGCGAGCGTCTTTTTTCATTTTCTCGCACTCTTCCTTAACACCACCGACTGTTTTCTTTGCATACGACTTGTATATCAATACGCCTATTCCTATGCCGCCGCCAAGACAAACCACGATGGCGAGCACAAGACAGATAGGCCAAACTACATTCGCATCTACCCCAAGGAGAAAATCAAAGCAATTCAAATTGAATTTCATCTTTGCCTCCTATATTAAATTGTTAAGTTTCAACATAAAAATATTTATGCAAATTAATTATAGCCTATTTACAGTATTAAAGTCAATAGTAATTGAGCCAATAATCTTTATTATATTAAAAATTTTTTATTTAAATATTTATATATTGTTATAATAATTATATATCGTATACAATATATTGTACTTGATATAACTTAAAGAAAAGTGAGAAGGTAAATGCCTTCCCACTTAATCTGCTTTAAGTATTTGATTTTACTCCTCTTGAGCCTTTTCCATAATCTTAGCTCTGATTTCCTGAGCAACTTCGGGATTGTCGTCAAGATATTGAATCGTCTTGTCTCTGCCTTGACCGATTTTCTCATCGTTGTAACTTATCCAAGATCCGCTCTTTTTCATAATATTCATAGCAACGCCCATATCTACGAGGCAGCCGTTGGCGGATATGCCCTTGCCGAATATAATATCGAATTCAGCCGTTTTGAATGGCGGAGCAACCTTATTCTTTACGACTTTAGCCTTAGCTCTGCTTCCTATAAATTCGCTTCCGTCCTTGATTGCATCGCCCTTGCGAACTTCTATTCTTATACTTGAATAGAATTTCAAAGCCTTACCGCCGGGGGTTACTTCAGGATTACCAAACATTATTCCAACTTTTTCTCTCAATTGGTTGATAAAAATTACGCAAGTCTTCGTCTTATTGATTATTGCAGTCAATTTTCTTGCTGCTTGAGACATCAATCTCGCTTGAAGACCGATAACTGACTGTCCCATTTCGCCTTCGATTTCCGCCTTCGGCGTCAACGCTGCAACAGAGTCGACGACGATAATATCCATAGCGTTGGT
Source organism: uncultured Clostridia bacterium (assembly GCA_947176265.1). GTDB lineage: Bacteria > Bacillota > Clostridia > Christensenellales > UBA3700 > RACS-045. The sequence goes on from CAMWQA010000059.1 coordinate 4,988, forward strand.
TCTTACCATAGTCTCCAATATATCCAAAGCCTGCTCTCCGCTGTCCGGCTGGCTGACGTAAAGGTCTTTGACGTTTACGCCAAGCTTTTCGGCATAGATTGGATCAAGAGCGTGTTCCGCGTCGATAAATGCAGCCAAACCGCCTTCTTTTTGACACGACGCGATTGCGTGCAAAGCCACCGTTGTTTTACCCGAAGATTCAGGTCCGTATATCTCTATAATTCTGCCCTTTGGCAAACCGCCTACGCCCAAAGCCATATCGAGAGTCAAGCAACCTGTGCTGATTACGTCGATTTGTTCGATTTCTTTATCTCCAAGTCTTATAATAGAGCCTTTGCCGTATTGCTTTTCGATTTTTGCAATAGCGTCTGCCACAAGTTCTGATTTTTCAATGTCTTTCTTATCTTTTTCCATAATAACTATACCTCATTAAAGTTCTTTTATATTTTTAAGCGCCAAATACAACGCAGTATTTGTCACACACTTTCTCACTTCGTTTCTTTCTTTGTCAAAGAACGTGTCGTATACGTCAATACCGTATCTATTGCCAATGGCTATATACGACAGCCCGATTGGAGTATCGTAATCGTCGCTCGTCGGTCCTGCGCACCCAGTGGTGGCAATTGCCAAATCTATCTCATTGTTTTGTAAAAGTCCTTGAGCCATCTCTCTCGCGACTTCTTCGCTTACGACGCCGTTTTCTTCAATAGTAGCAAGTTTAACGTGCAATCTGCGAACCTTGGAAGATACGTCGTAAGTTACAAATCCCTCGTACAAAACCGAACTGCTTCCCGATACGTCGACTAATCTCGAACAAATCATACCGCCTGTCAAAGACTCTGCGACGGCAATTTTTGCGCCTTTGTTTCTTGCGTTTTCAATTACGCACTCTTCCAACGTAGTGTCGTAATTAGCGTAGACGTTTTCGCCCAACGTATCGAGTATCAAATCCAAAATTCTTTGGAAGTCGATATCGCTTGCGCTCTTGTTGATGAGAGTGAGTTTGCAATCGAGATTAAGCTGTTTAAAATCCAAACTTACTCCGTCCACGCTTGCAAAGTCTTTGCATCTTGCAAGCATATCCGCGTCAATGTCAAAAGCCTTGAGCACACAGTAGTTTTTGCAGGTCTCTATCATATATCCTCCTAATCCTCGACCCTGCCGAAATAATCAATTCCGTCTACGTCTTGGAGTTTTACTTTATAAATTTTGCCTATCTCCACAGGCCTGTCTGCATAAAAATATACTTTGGTATCAATCTCCGGCGCATCGTATACGCTTCTGCCGTAAAACAACTGCAAATCGTAATCTATTCCTTCGTATATCACGTCAACGACGCTTCCTATGCGTTCTTTGAGCTTATCTGCCATGATTACTTCTTGCAAAGCGTACAACTCTTCCTGTCTTTTCAACTTGACGTCTTCGTCTATCTGACCGCTCAATCTGCTTGCCGGCGTACCGTCTTCCATCGAGTAGGCAAAAAATCCGCATCTATCCAACTTTGCCGTCGATATGAATTCTTTGAGTTCGTCAAAGTCCTCTTGACTTTCTCTAGGAAATCCCACTATAAAGGTCGAACGAATAGTAAAATCCCCGTGCCGTCTAATCATATCCACAAGGTCAACGATTTGCTCTTTGGTAACCTTTCTGTTCATCAATTTGAGTATCTTATTGCTGACGTGCTGACAAGGTATATCGACGTAATTGCAAATCTTTGGATTGTTTGCCATATATTCTATAAGTTCTTCGGTAACTTCTTCGGGATACAAATACAAAAGTCTTATCCACCCTACGTCAAGTTTTGACAGTTCTTCGAGCAATTGTATCAACTTAATTTTGCCGTAAAGGTCTATACCGTATCTCGACACGTCTTGAGCGACGATTATCAGTTCTTTTATGCCGTAATCTTTGACCAAAGACCTTGCCTCGTCTACAATGTCCTCGATTTTTCTCGAAGTATATTTACCTCTAATATTTGGTATAGCGCAATATGTACACTTGTTGTCGCACCCTTCCGCAATCTTCAAATAAGCGTAATGATAAGGTGTCGTCAATACTCTCTTTGGAGAAAAATGTCTGTCGTCCTTATCGTTGACGTAGCACTTTTCGCCTTGACCGCTTACCATATTCTTGATTAGAAGAGGCAGCTTGTGATAGTTTGCCGTACCCAAAAACATATCAACTTCAGGAAATTCTTTCTCCAAATCTTGCATATATCTTTGAGCAAGACACCCAGTGACCACGAGATATTTGCAATTATCTTTTTTATATTCCGCCATCTCGAGAATGGTATCAATAGCCTCTTGTTTTGCGCTGTCGATAAATCCGCAAGTATTGATTATTATTATATCCGCTTCGCTGGGTTCGCCTGTCAATTCAAAACCGTCGTTTTGCAAATATGCCAGCATATTTTCGCTGTCAATGCGGTTTTTATCGCACCCTAACGATATCAATCCTATCTTCATTCTTTATCCTCTTTGTCAGCCGCTTGAGCTGCACTCGCCCGTACGTCGTCTTGCTTATTTGCGCCAAACAAAAGTTTTGCGTTTTTGACAATATAGTTTACTCCGGATACGACGGTAAACAACGTAGCCAATATGAATAGGACTATGCCTACATATCTGAATATCCTAAATACCAAGTAATCATTTGCCGAACACATCAGGAAAGTCAAGCCAAACATCGTCGTCGCCGTCTTTATTTTTCCCAATTTATCCGCAGCCAACGCAACACCCTTAAGCGCAGCAACTTGACGCAATACGCCAATCATAAATTCTCTTGCTATTATGATAACGGAACATATCAATTCCAAATACGGTATCTCGGGTATATAATTCCCGTCGACTAAAATAAACAGCCCGGCTGCAACGAGTACTTTATCTGCGATTGGGTCTAAGAGTTTGCCCAAGTCGCTGACCATGTTATATTTGCGAGCAATATGACCGTCCAAATAATCCGTCATAGACGCTATGATAAACAATAACGCAGTGATAATAAAAAGATATTTATACAAAGGTTGAAGACAATAACAAACCAAAATCAACGGTATCATTATCAATCTGACTATCGTAATCTTTGTAGGCAATGTCATTGACGTGCTTTTGTCCATTTTTTCTCCTTAAATTAAACTCCCATTATATAGCCAAAATCTACTAAGCTTCGTCCTCTTCTCCGTCGCCCAAACGCGCATTTTCGATTATCTCGTCTACTTGCTCAGACGTAAGCGCGCAGACAAACTTAGTTCCTTGCTTCTCAATATATCCGCAAGCCTTAAGCCAATCGTATATCTTACCGCCTCTTGAGAAACCGATTGAAAACGCTCTTTGCATCCATGAAATCGACACGTTGTCAATACCCACTATTCTCTTGAGTACGTCGGGACATAAATCGTCGGGAAAGTCGAATTCCTTTATTTTCTCTATAGCTTTAGCGCTAGGCTCTTCTTTTTTAGGCTCTGATATAGATGCAATTTCCGCCTCAATCTTCTCGTCGTAGTACGCAGAATTGTGGCTTACGATATCCATCATTATATTTTGTATCTCTCTGTCGTCGATAAATGGATTTTGCAATCTCATCATATATCTTGACTTTGTCGTCTTTATAAGCATATCGCCTTTGCCAAGCAGATCTTCTGCTCCCATACTGTCAAGTATAACTCTACTGTCAGTAACGCCGGTCACTGCAAATGCAATTCTCGTAGGCAAATTGGCTTTGATATTACCGGTAATAACGTCGACAGACGGTCTTTGCGTAGCCAAAATCAAGTGAATTCCCGCAGCTCTCGCCTTTTGCGCCAACTTCAAGACGTAAGTTTCAAAATCTTTTGCGCCTGCTCCGACCATTATATCGCCGACCTCGTCGATAATAGTAACAATATAAGGTATCGTTTCGCCAGCCTCGATAACTTCGGGAGTTGAATTGTAACTTGCAATTTTAGTAACAAAACGTTTTGCAAACAACGCGTATCTTCTCTCCATTTCTGCGCACAGCCACTTTAGTACGCCAATCGACTCCTCCGGCGTAGTATAAATCTTTGGAGTAAGCAAGTGCGGCAAAGCTTGATACTTGCTAAATTCAACGCTCTTTGGGTCAACGAGAATGAGTCTCAATTCCTCGGGAGAATACTTATAAATCAACGAACATAGCATGGTATTAAGGCATACGCTCTTACCGCTACCCGTACCGCCGGCAATAAGTCCGTGCGGGAAGTCCGTCAAATCCTCGTAATGACAATTGTTATCCACGTCTTTACCAAGCGCAAATATCAAACCGCCCTTTTTATTCTTAAATTCGTCGCTGTTGATGAATTCTTTAAGTCCAACAGTCTTACGCACCTTGTTAGGCACTTCAAGGCCGCAAAGTGATTTGCCGGGAATTGGGGCTTCTATTCTCGCCGTCTCCACTGCCAATGCCATAAGAAGGTTATTCAACTTGGATGGAATCTTATCTACCGACAAAGTTTCGGGTATCTCAAACTCGTATCTCGTTACGGCAGGACCGCTGACGATATTCTTTACGTGTACTTCAATTCCAAAGTTTGCGTACGTCCTCTCAATTATTCTCGTACGCTCCATAAAGTCTTCCGTATCGTCTGCAGCGGGAATATAATCTTTGAGATTATCTATGCTTGGAGCGACGTAAGGCGTCCTAACTACCTTTGGCTTTTCCTCTTTCTTCTCTTCTTGCGCTGATTGAGACTGTTTCTTGCCATCGTAAATATTAGGCGCGCTTTGCGCTTTTTGTTGAGTCGACGGTTCAGGCTGATGTTTCGACACTATTGGCTTTGGCTTGTCGTAAGTCTTTTGGAAATATCCGTCGCTGTTTTCTACCGGCTTCTCCACTTTGACGTCGTCTGTAGCGTGATAGTTCTTGACAGGAGAAGGTTCGTCAGCTTGCTTTTCTCTGTTGATTCGCGCAATATACTCGTCCATGCTCTCTTCGCGTCTCGTCTCGCTCTTGTCCTCGACGACTTTTTTATATTCGTCCGCCTCTTTTGTTTCTTCGACTTGCGGCGATACTTGCGGTTCTTCTTTCTTCTCTTCGACTATATTAACCTCTTTGATTTCCTCCACTATCGGTTGATTTTGAGAAGCGGCATCTTCGCTCTCTCTTTGCGATGGGAACTCAAAGTTAGTCAAATCGGCTTGTCCTTCCGACGAATTTAATATTCTGTTGAGTCTTTCGTCAAAAGCTTGCGACCTCTGAGAATAATTATCAACTTGCTCGTTATTGCGCGTAGCCGGCTCTTGATAATCATTGGCGTTATTGTTTTGGCGCATTTGCGAATAATACGACGGTATATGTCCTTCTTCTATATATCCGGTGCTATTATGAGAGTCTGATTGGAATCTTTCATAAATTGATTGAGTCCTCTCTCTTTGAGACATTTGAGGAGGTTGCTGTTCCGGCTTGTACTCTGGAATTTGCGTATTGCCAGCGCCTTCGTCAATTACGTTGAGTCTTTGAGCGCCGTCAATTCCTAAAAAGTCTCTCTGTACGCTGTTGATTGTTGTGTTGTCTACGCTTCCTACGTCAGAACCTGCGTAGATATAATCGTTGCGGACTACTTCGTTGCGCACTTCTTGAGGATCTATAATAAATTGCGGCTCCTCTTGGACAGCATAATTTGGAGTATACTCTGCTCCAAACTCGACGTTATTGTAATTATTTGGATACAAATCAATTGGCTTATCATTGGAAATATTGACGCTGTCTATAGGCTGATAATCGTCAAGTCCGTTTTTGCTTCCTCTTCTGAATAATTTTTCTCCGAGATTTTTACCTTTAATCGTTTGATTATTGAGAGTAGGCGCGTTAGGCTCGCCCTCTACGTCGTATACGTTGATATTCGAGTGACTTACTCCTCTTACTCTCTTTGCTCTTCTCGGCATGAGATTGACGTCGATATTTACTTGCAAAAGTATGGCTATTGCAATCAAGCCCACAGTAATTACTCCGTTGGCAACCAAAGTCAAAATATAAACGTATTTCGTAGCAAACAAATACAGGAATATGCTAGCCAAAGCTCCGCCCGCCGTATTTGCTCCGCTATAGGAAGCGGATATATAATGTCCCCAACTGCCGAGAGCGTAGTTATGCGAACCTATTATATGCGCAAAAGTAATCGTCGTGACCGTTATCAAAGAGTAAATGAATATAAGTTTTTTACTCTGTCTAGCTCTGAGATTAAAAATATAGAAGCCTCCCAACAACGTAAGCGCAAAGCTATAACCGTAAATTGCGTAGCCAAATATTCCGACCAAAAAGTCTGTAACGGCTTTCCCCGCTTTTCCAAACGCGCCCAACAAAATCAAATCCAAGACGAAAAATATCAACGCTATAACAATACCGTTTACTCTTCTACTGCTTTGCTTTGCAGGTTGTCTGTTTTCTTCTTGAGTTCGTGCCATAAAAGTTTCTCCTTATAATCTTTTAGATTATACACACTTTCCATTTCCAATCTAACTATATAAGATTATATCACAATAGAT
>CAMWQA010000060.1 GCA_947176265.1 uncultured Clostridia bacterium
ATATAATTGAAAGCCATAGAAACTTTAGGTATTATGAGTACTGGGGAACAATTAGCCATTCGAAAGTACTTATATGGTGGGATAAGTGTGATAGAAATTCTTGGATACTATATTGTTTATATTTTAATTATTATATTTACTATGATAATCATGAGATTATTTATCGCACCGACGATTGGAATAATATAGATAATCAGAGAAAGGGTGACATATTGAGCAATTTTATGGATATATTTGATTTCTCCAATGGTAGGATTAAACCAGACTGGATAACAAAAATTAATGAAATGGGGGATTGGATAGGAGAAAAGATAGATTTGCATGCAGATATGTTTGCAGGCTTATTTGAACGTGCTAACGAGGAAAAGAGACAGATTAATTTATATAATCAACAAAATAATTTGGATGTGGTTGATCCATATGAATATTCAAATGAATCTATATTATATTGCAATAATATAGATAATCTAAAGTATTCTTATGTGCAATACATTGATTTGGGATACAATGATATAAATACTTTTAAGGACGAAAGTTTAAGAGTGTCGGCTTTTAGCTGTTGCCACTATTTTTTAGAAACATTAATTAAGCGAGAATTCAAGTCGGTAGAATTATCATTTGACATTGTCGGCGTTAATACCTTGTTGGATTTAATAAATACGCAAAAGATTATATATGGGAATTATATATTCACTAATGATTTGATATTCAGTAAAGAAGTTCGAGATTCAAACAAATTTAAGTTGCTGGAACAAAAGTTGAGAGGATTATCTGGATGCAATGATGAAAATATATATAATCATATATATTTCGGGGAAAATATACCGCAATATAATATCATGGTATATAAACCTGATAGAAAACAATTAACAAGGGAAGAAATAGAAGATGTTTGTTCGCAGAATAAATTAGCAGAAGATAGATACAGGGTCCAGCCCGATTGCTTCTGCAATAAACAACAAGCAATTGAATATGTGGAACGATTCTATAGGAAAGATATGATTAAGATAGAAATTAAGCATAATTTTTCAGATGTGGATGCTTATTATGTAAAAATAAAGCGTAACCGAATAAAGACAAAATGATTGAGTTGTGTGGTATTCTTTGATTAGGGTGATATGAAAAACAAGAGAAGTTGAATTTAAATTAAACGAGACTTTAACTATTATAATTTTGTTGGTGCTTGATTTTACATAGTGGATTTGTTATAATATAAAAGTCAATTATAATATTTTGATTTACACAGGATGGACTATGAATATAGGCGATAAGGTATCAAAAGCGATTAAGGAAGGGAAGTGGCTCAATATCTCTTATATCAATAAAGAAAAGGAAAATACTTTCTATTGGATCGCTGTTGAAGATATTGATTTTGATACTAAAAAACTTCTCGTTTCTATGTTTAATGATAGAAAATCTATGAATACATATGACGCATGGATATCTTTTGATGGTATTCAAAGCGCTGAAATTATTGACTTTTCGTCTTATGACGTGCCAGATAAATTAATTAGCAAAATTGAAAAGAATTTGGATAAGTGTCAATGGTTGAACTATGATCACTTTAATCACAATATTCTGAATTATTATATAGAATGTAATCTTTTGGATAATGATCCAAGTCAAAAAGACTACGAAACAATTCCTGGTATAGATTTAAATGTGTTAAGAGATAATAAGCAATTGTTACTTACGGACGCACAGGCTAAAAAAATAATAGAAGATATATACCGATATGATATTAAAAATATTGGGAGTTCATATTTTACTCTTGCAATTAATCGTTTTTCTATTGACGAGGGCAAGAAAAAATTTGTTATATGCTATCATCAGCTGACGTTCGATCCAATAAAAAAATCTTTGATTTTAGATAGCAGATTGCGTTTTAACCAGTCATTCATAACTGCTGGAAGAAGGCACTCGTTATTTAATTACATCAACATGGACATGGATGAATTTATCAGGACCTTTGAGGAGAAACGAGAAGTCTATCAAGAGTCGATAATGAACAATCTGCGTTCTGGGGAATGTATAAATACTAGACCTGATATTATGTTAATTCAGAGAGATGTGCCATTAGATTTGACGGATACATATAACGCAATAGAATTAAAATATCATACCAATGAATTAGCTGCGCCATTAAAAGCTTTTTTCGGCAATATGACGAAAAGGGATTACAATAGAAGAAAAGAGCCCTCGCTTATCATTTTAGATAAGAAGATTAATATCAATCAAATGAGAGTTCTTTATAATTCAATGAAATATCCTGTAACGTATGTGCAAGGACCACCGGGAACTGGTAAAACTCAAACTATTGTAAATGTTACACTAAGTTCCTTTTATAGTGGAAAGACTATGTTGATTTGCTCTTCGAACAATAAGCCAGTAGATGGTATAGTAGAAAAAATTAAGTTTGAATATAAGGGGGAAGCAGTTAATTTCCCATACTTACGGCTAGGCAATTTCGAAGATGTAAAAAGCGCGACTTTGAGAATAAGGGATTTATATAATTTTTCTACTAATAAGAAACCGAATGATCAAATGTTGGATAAAATTAAGATATCCAACGATGATAAGAATGCCAAATTGATCGAATTGTTAAATACGCAAGAGAGACGAGAAAATCTCAAAACTTGCTTAGAGAGTTCCGAAAAATTAATTGCTTCTTTTACAGGTAAGAGTAGTAATATTATTGACGCAGTAAAAGAAAGAATAGAGCAACTCAAAGGCGAATTAAAAACTCTGCCTGAAGCAACGAACGAAGAAATAACTTCGTTGTTTCTTCCACTTAAAGAGAATTATCAGCTGTCGCAATTTTTATACTTTAAATCACTGCAATATATCGAGAAACTTAAGAAGCCGAGATTTGTTGATCTAATTGAGATATGCAATATTGAAGATGATAATGATAGGGTAACGGAATTCAATAAATGGACTCAGGACGATAACAATATGAAAAAACTAATGGAAGCGTTTCCTATAATTTTTTCAACAAATATATCGTCAAGACGACTTGGAACGACTAATTTTAAGTTTGATTTGGTTGTTATGGATGAGGCGGGACAATGTAATGTTGCCACAGCATTGGTGCCTATTGCAAAAGCGGAATCGCTGCTGTTGGTTGGGGATCCAAACCAATTGAAGCCAGTAGTTATTCTTGAAGAGCATATTAATAGAGAACTTATGGAACGATATAACGTTCCCGAAAAATATAACTACAAAACACATTCAATTCTTGATGTTATGGTTGAGAATGATAACATATCAAAATATATCCTACTTAAATATCATTATAGATGCGGAAGAAAGATAATAAATTTTTCGAATCAAAGATACTATAATAATTCTTTGAATCTTTCGTTTATTGATAAAAGTGGTGAGTTGGAAGTTCTAGATGTAAAAAACCAAAACATTAAACAAAAGAATGAGGCATTTGAGGAGGCAAATGCAATTGCAGATTATATTCATAGAAACAAAATCCATAACGCATATATAATCACTCCTTTTGTGAACCAAAGAGAACTGATACTAAGATTACTGAGAGCGAAAGGAATAAATGACGTTGATTGCGGAACGATACACTCTATGCAAGGCGCAGAGAAAGATACAATAATCTTCTCGCCAGCGATATCTCCAAAGACAAGTAAAAATACTTTTGCTTGGATTAAAGATAATTATGAACTAATAAATGTTGCAATCACAAGGGCAAAGAATAAATTAGTTATTGCGGCGGACACAGAAGTGATAGGGATAAAGTCGGATAAAAAGGACGATTTGTATAATTTGATTCAGTACGCTAAAAATAATGGAACGATTCAGGTCCCGCCGAATGAGTCGATTAAGATTGAAATAGGTAAATCTAACGGCAGTATTGCGGAAGATGAGTTTTTTAAAACGGTTTCGCAATTTTGTTCGTGTCACACAACGTTTGAGGCAGAAAGGAATGTTAAAATTACCAAGATTATCAAAAATGGGCTTACGCCAAATCTTGCTAAAATGGAATTTGATATGGTCCTGTATAACAAATTGTTTGGACGGAAAATGCCTGTAATTGCATTTGAGATAAACGGCGGCGAGCACTTTGGAGTAGTGGCTAGAGAGAGGTCCGATAAAATTAAAAGTGATTTATGCGAAAAGAATCATGTTAAGTTGGTTGTCATTCCTAATCACTTTGTTAAAGCATACGAAGATATTGCTAAAGTAATATTAATCTCAAAAGATAGATATAAGGGAATTCAAATATCAATGTTTGATGAGTAGCAAGCATTGGCAAAATGAATGATGAATTATAGCAATAATATTTAACAAAACAAAAAGTGAGATGATTTCCATCTCACTTTTTATGTTTGCCGATTAGACAATTATCGGCTGATTTGGCGGAAGCGGAGGGATTCGAACCCCCGTGGGCTTGCACCCAAATGGTTTTCAAGACCACCTCGTTATGACCACTTCGATACGCTTCCAGATTGATTATTAAGTTTTTTGAAAAAAATATTTTGTAGATTTTTTTGTGGAATTCTATGTTTTGGCGGTTGCCGTGTAGAATTCTTTGACCGTCTTTGGCTTGTCGATTTGTTGCTAAGGGCAGTTTGCCTATCGACACAAATCTAGTGTTTTGGGGAAGTTCCCAGTTGGTCGGGCGAGGCTTGTAGATTGATTTTGAAGGTTTGTCCCTTTGATATCAATTTCCTTTCAAGACCACCTCGTTATGACCGCTTCGACTCTTCCGCGTCGTTTGTATTATAACAAATTGGTTTTTTTGTGTCAATTAAATTGAGACAGCTATTGGGTTAATCTTCGTCGATATCGTCGAGGTCATCTTCTTCGTCTTCATCAATGTCTTCGACAGAGTCGATATCGTAATTGAAATCTGCTTCAAATTCGTCGTCTTCGTTGTTGGATTCTTCTTCATCCTCTTCGGGCTCATCCTCTTCGTCAAATTCTTCTTTGCCGAAGTCGTTGGCGGAGAAGTCGTCTTGGTCGTCGAACGCATCGTCGTAGATATCGAATTTTTCTTCTTCTATCTCGTCGAAAGAAATTTTCTCGATGCCGTCTTCGCTGTCGGTTTGAGTTTCTTCGGATTGCCCCTCGAGTTCGCTTTCGGAGTCGCTGTCGTTGATGTAAGCGCTGTTTCCGCCCTTTGATTTTGCAAGGCAATCTGCGCACATTTTTTTATTACGTTCAATATAGTTGATACCGCAAATGGGGCAGAGAATATCTTCCTCTTCGTCCTCAAGCAAAGTAAAACCTTCCATTCCCAATTCAGCTTTACATACGTCGCAGTATTCGTCTGTTTCCAAAATCCAATTTAATTCGCATCTTGGACATTTCATATATTTTCCCATAAGACCTCCAAAAAGACCTATCAAAAGGTGTATGCTTTCAATGTTTAGTATTATATGCATAAAATTAAGATTTGTAAACACTTTTTTCAAAAAAAATCAAAAATTTTATCACTTAATTTTACACTTTATAAAATCAAAAGCGTTAGCGCGTAATAATAGCATATTTCGTATTACTTTTTGATATATATAACGAATTGAAATTAATAGTAAATAACATAAATATAGATATATAATAATCTATAAAATTATAAGAAAGGATTGGCGGCTCACGAAAAGACGGAACAAGCGAGGCTTGTCCCGTCTTTGTAATAAGGTGTATTGGTGAATAAGTCGGATTAAGCGCCTTCCATAATCATCTTGTCGGCGAGCAATGCGATAAATTCTCCATTGGTAGGTTTGTCGTTGGCGGTATAAATCTTGATACCGAATATATTATTGATATTTTCTATTTTACCTCTATTCCAAGCGACCTCGATTGCGTGTCTGATAGCCCGTTCGACTTTTGAAGGAGAAGTGTCGAACTTGTCCGCAATAGAGGGATAGAGTTTTTTGGTAATGGAATTGATGATATCGGGGGAGTCGATAGCCATTTTGATTGCCTCCCTCAAAAACTGATATCCTTTGATATGCGCAGGTATGCCTACGGTAATGAAGATATTGGCGAGTTTTTCGTCGAGAGTGCGTTGGGATCGTTTAAGAGCTTGTTCGACGAGTTTGTCATCAAGAGCGGCGTTCTTTTTAGGCGCGCCTAAACCGCCGAATTCTCTGACTCTTTCTTTGAGCATAGTCATATTGATAGGTTTGACGAGATAATAGCTTGCGCCCAAAGAGATAGCCTTGTTGATAAAGTTGTCGCCGGTAAGTTGAGATACGACGATAAAGTTGGGTTTCTTGCTCATCTTTGAATAATTGAGTCCGGCGAGTACGCCGAAGCCGTCGACTTCGGGCATAACTATGTCCAAAATTACCACGTCGGGACAAAAGTTTTCGATTTTGCTTATTGCGTCCAGACCGTCATTAGCAGTAGCTATAATGTCTACGTTGTCGTCGTTAAAATAGCTTTCCTTCACGTTGTTGATAAACTCTTGACTGTCATCTACGACCATGAGTTTAATCTTTTTCATACAAATCCTCCAAAAATATATTGACAACTCGGTAATATAGCCTCATAAATTTTCTTTTGATGAAGTCTTTATCATAAATTTGACGGATTATCATACGTGATTAAAGTATTTTGTCGTATGCTATCATAATCCGAGTTACAGATATATTTTATTATGTAGAAATATTTCTTTCAATGGAGTGAGTTGGCGAAAATTGAGAAATTATAAAAAATTTTTCAAAAATATCTGATTTACGATAAAAATAGGTAGTGAAATCGCTTTTACAATATGAAAAGATATGCTATAATACAGACATGGAAATACAAACTATTTTAAAAAGATTGCGCATAGACGCAGGTAAAACGCAAAAGCAACTCTCGCGCGACATATCTATAGGTCAAGCGACGATATCTCAATGGGAGAGCGGAGCAAGCAAACCAACTGCCGACGCGCTGATAGCGTTGAGTAAATACTACGGCGTATCGACGGACTTTATCTTAGGCATATCTTATGACAAAGAGGGAGACGGCAAGTTGAGCGAAGAAGTCGAGGAGTGCATTGCGCTTTTTGATAACCTTACTAATTACCAACGCAGTATAATAAAAGAAGTAATGAAACAATTCAAAGTATTTGATTGACATTTTGCGACAAAGAGTATAAATTTGTACGCGGGAAAAATAAAAAGCGGAGAGGGATATGACGGAATTCAAAACGACTTTGATAATGGTGGGAATAATGTTGGCGTACGCCGTTCCCGGCTTTATATTGATAAAAGTCAAAGCGGTTAAGCCCGATCATATATCTTCGTTTTCCAAACTGTTGATGTTTGTATGTCAACCCGCATTGACGCTTTATTCATTCAACAAAGCCGATTTTACAAAAGAGCTGGGCGTAAACTTGCTTATCTTTTTGGGCATAATTACGCTTGTACAGTTGATATTCATAGGCGTATTTTATTTGATATTCCGTAAGAAGATGGGAGACGTTCGCTATCGTATTACGACTATTGCGACTACGTTGTCCAACTGTTCGTTTTTGGGAGTTCCGCTACTTGAGGCAATCTTCCCAAATTCGCCCAATGTAGCCGTATATTCAATGATGTATTTTCTATCTATGAGCTTGCTAGGTTGGACGCTGGTATCTGCGATAATCACGAGAGATAAGAAGTACATAAGCATAAAGAAGATACTTATCAATCCTGCAACTTTGTCTATTGCTATATCTTTGCCGTTTTTCTTCACGAGATTCAAGATTGGGGCTGAGAACGGTCAATTTCTCGAACAGATAGGCAAGATGATAGACGTACTCGGTAAGATGACAACTCCGCTTTGTATGTTGGTTATGGGTATGCGACTTGCGACTATCAAGGTCAAGAGTCTTTTCAACAATTGGATGCAATATTTTGCATTGGCAATTAATCAAATCGTATTTCCGCTTTGCGTCCTTGGATTGCTTACACTCCTGAGAGTAGATGACGAACTTAAATGGTGTATGTTCGTAATGTGTTCCTGTCCTATTGCGGCAGTTGTGCAGAACTATGCGGAGATACTCGGCGAAGGGCAGGACATTGCGGCGAATATGGTTTTGTTGGGTACTATTTCGTCAATAGTAACGTTGCCGCTGATGGCGCTGTTGATTTAAAATTTAAAAGAAGTCAAAAGCGTTGACAAAAGTAGCAACAATTACATATAATATATAAGAAATTAATTAGAGCGAAGACAAACTTGGAAAATACTAAATTTTATTAGAGTAATTTTTCATTAGGCAAGGCGAGCCCCCGCAGTCGTACTATATTTACGTCAAGAGGGGTACAACGCAGCGTAATGGAAAAGGACGCAATATAATGTATTTGACAAATGATGTAATCATACAGAGAAGCCATAAGCGTTTAAGAGTAACTATCACACTTTGACAGCAGAGAGAAAGGTCGTCGGCTGAAAGCCTTTTGGAGAAGAGATAGCCAAGTGCGAAACGCTTGCTCGCAGAGGAAATGCTGCGCGTGTCAGTCGCGTTAAGACTGTTGAGAGGAAGGGCGTTGCTCTTCAATCAAAGTGGAACCGCGAGTAATCGTCTTTGAATATTGACGATTACTTTTTTTATTCGTTCTGTTTTGTCATTCTGAGCGGAGCGTAGCGGAGTCGAAGAATCTAACGATATATAATACTAAATACAGATATAGAGGTATAAATGGGAAAAATTAAAATGGACTTGCAGACAGCGCTTGAGAAAGACCCTGCCGCAAGAAACAAATTTGAGATATTTTTTACCTACGGCGGATTTAAGGCGCTGTATAGGCATAGATTTGCGCATTGGTTTTACAACCACGGCATGAAGTATTTTGCCAAGCGCATTGCAGCCGGCACAAGGCGCAAGACGGGCATAGATATACACCCTGCGGCAAAGATTGCAGGCGGAGTATTCATAGACCACGGCGTAGGCGTAGTAATAGGCGAAACGGTTGAGATTGGTACCAACGTGTTGATATATCAAGGCGTAACGCTGGGCGGTACGGGTAAGGACACGGGCAAAAGACACCCGACAATTCAAGACAACGTAATGATTTCCGCAGGAGCAAAGGTACTTGGACCAATCGTAGTGGGACACGATTCCAAGATAGGCGCAGGCAGCGTTGTATTAAAAGACGTTCCGCCAAATTCCACCGTCGTGGGCGTGCCTGGCAGAGTAGTCAAGTACAACAACGTGAGAGTAGACGACATTGACCAAAAGTTGCCCGACCCGATACTCGAAGAGTTTGCAAGGCTCAATCGCAGAATAGAGGCTCTCGAAAAACAACTCAATGTCAAGTCTTGCAAGTATTCCATTACGCAAGACAACGCCGTAGAGGATGAGGAAGAGAACAACGCAATCGAGCAAGAAATAGAAGAGTTGGAGCAAGCCAAAGTCGATAAATTATCATAATAAATTACGATATTATTATATAGATACAAATAATAAAATGAGGCGATGATTAAATGACGCTGCAGTACTGCGTTGGTGATTTTTGCGATAAGGAGGATAAGCGTTACACTCGTAGCAGAGTTATGAGTGTGTTGGTTAAACGAACTTATCGTGAAAATCAATAGCAAGACTATGCGAGAATTTAATCGGAGATTCATAACAAAAAAAGAGGTTGAGGATATGTTGAAGATTTACAACACGCTTACAAGACAAAAAGAGGACTTCGTACCGTTGAAAGATGGCAAGGTAACTATGTATAGTTGCGGACCGACGGTATACAGCTATGCGCACATAGGTAATTTGAGGACGTATATCTTTATGGATATTTTCCGTAGAGTACTCAAATACGACGGCTATAAGCTCAAAGGAGTAATGAACATAACCGACGTAGGTCACTTGCTTTCCGACGGCGACGAGGGCGAAGACAAGATGGCAAAGGCGGCAAGAGAACAGCAAAAGACGCCTTGGGAGATAGCAGAGTTTTATACCAATTATTTCTTTGAGGATTTTAAGAAACTCAATATCGGCAAACCCGAAGTAATAGCAAAGGCTACCGACCACATAGCAGAAATGATAAAGGACGTGCAAACTCTTATTGACAAGGGATACGCGTACGAGATTGACGACGGCATTTATTATGATATATCCAAATTCCCCGAGTACGGCAAACTCTCGAGACTCAGTCTTGACGACCAACAAGCCGGCGCAAGAGTAGAGGTCAACTCTCAAAAACGTCATCCGGCAGACTTTGCGGTATGGAAAAAAGCAGATCCTCAACATATCATGCAATGGCAAAGCCCTTGGGGTATGGGTTATCCCGGATGGCATATAGAGTGCTCGACGATGAGCAGAAAATATCTTGGAAGTCACTTTGACATACACACGGGCGGCGTGGACGCTATCCCCGTACACCACGAAAACGAGATTGCGCAAAACGAAGCTTTGGAAGGGCACAAGACCGTCAATTATTGGGTACACAGCGAATTTATGCTAGTCGACAACGGCAAGATGTCCAAAAGCCTTGGTAACGTATATCGCATAGACCAACTCGAAGAGAAGGGATACTGCGCTCTTGATTACAGATACTTCTGCCTCAACGCGCATTACAGAAAGAAACTCAACTTTACCTTCGAGGGTATAGATGGAGCAAAGACTTCTTACGCAAGATTGTTGAATACGCTTTACGCGCATAAAATCAGCAATGTATCGACAGACGTCAAAGTTTTGGAAGAGTATAAAAAGCAATTTGACGAAGCTATCAACGACGACCTCAATATACCTCTTGCTTTGGGCGTAGTATGGACTATGGTCAAGGAACAAAAGAGTAAGGATATATACGCTTTGGCGCTTGAATTCGACAAAGTATTGGGACTGTCGTTGGACAAGGCTCAACCTGCCGAGGAAGAAAAAGTCGACATTCCCGAAGAGATACAAAAGCTTGCCGAAGAGCGTTTTGAAGCCAAGAAGCGCAAAGACTTTGCGACAGCAGACGCATTGAGAGCAAAGTTGACGGAATTAGGTTACAGCGTACTTGACAGCAAAGACGGATTTAAAGTAGTGCCAATTAAATAAGTTTATTAGAACGTAAAAACCATTAAAAACACAAAATCAACGCCAAGCGTATTATCGCTTGGCGCTTTTATTTTATATAAAAACATTCTAATTTAATAAAAATTTTAAAGTATTTCCAAAAAAAGTATACTTTTACTGACCCAAAGATATTGCAATTTTTTCTGGCATAAAGTATAATGTATTTGAAAAATTATGCCTTTTCACAGGCAGTCAGTAAAAGTATACCTTTTTTGGAATAAAAATTTTGTGGCATTTTGCTTGAAA
>CAMWQA010000061.1 GCA_947176265.1 uncultured Clostridia bacterium
GTAAGACCCTGTCCCCCCCCAAAAAAAAACAACTGAAACAAACAAATAAAATTGTTTAGGAGGGCATTATGCCGGAATTCAAGTATGAGGTTGTCACGACCTACGGAAGCTTGTCGGAGTCTAGCAAGGGGTGGAAAAAGGAAATCAAACTTATCAGCTGGAATCAAAAAGAGGCTAAATACGACATCAGAGAGTGGTCTCCCGATGGCGAAAAAATGGGAAAAGGCGTCACTTTGAGCAAAGAAGAAATCATCAATTTGAGAGATTTGCTCAACAAAATCGACCTCGACTGATTTAAAATTTATTGACAAATTTACTCCGCTCACGCTCTCGTAAGCGTGGGTGCGTTTTGTGAGTCACAAGCCGTCTTCGGACGGCATTTTTTTTGCAAAAATACACTGTTTTTCTGTTGACTTATCCTGAATAAGGGCATATAATGGGTTAGACTTAAGGGCACCCGAAACAGACGATGTTTTTTGACGTCGTTGGGCGCAAAGGAGAGCTTAAGATGAATGCTTTATTAGATATTGTCAGTAATAAGTATTGGGTTCTGTTTGAGATTGCAATCATATTGATTTCTACAAAAGTATTTGGAATCCTTATGAAAAAAATCGGATTGCCGCAAGTGTTGGGCGCATTGCTCGCAGGCGTTCTGTTGGGACTTATCAATTTGGGATTGTCAAAGATAGGCGATGGAGGATTGTTCCTTGTTGACGGAAGTCACTTGGCAATTACTACGCTAGCCAATATAGGCGTTAACTTTATAATGTTTTCCGCAGGTATGGAGACCAATATCAAAGAGATCAAGAAAAACGGCGTTGCGTCAATTCTCATCACTGCGTTGGGCGTAATTGTTCCGTTCCTTATAGGTTTTGCCGTATCTTGGATATTGCCGGACAGCGTGTTCCATTTGACTATCAAGCAAAGATTTTTCTTTGGCGCAATCTTGACTGCCACTTCGGTAGGTATCACGGTTGCCGTACTCAAAGAACTCAACGTGCTTCACGGCAAGGTTGGCGCGTCAATAGTAACCGCAGCAATTCTCGACGATATTATCGGTATAATTATTTTGGCGGTATTTACCGCAAGCACGGAAAGTTTCAGCATAGGCAAAGCGTTTATCGGTTTGTTTACAGATAAGCCTAACGCTTTCGGAGTGACTGTACTCAATATCATATTGTTCTTTATCGTAGCGGTAGCGCTTGGAGCTTTGGCTCATATCGTATTCAAGAAAATGAGCGAAAAAGCGCCTCATACCAGACGTCTTTCGATATTTGCAATAGCTATGTGCTTTGTATTTGCCGCAATGGCAGAGGCGCTCTTTGGAGTGGCTGCTATCACCGGTTCTTTCGTCGCAGGTATGATGATTGCCAATATGAAAGAGAGCCATTACGTTGAGCGCAGAATGGATATGAGCGGATATATGATGTTCTCGCCGTTGTTCTTTGCCAACATTGGCATATCGCTCAACTATAATCAAATCGGCAAAATGTTCTCAAGTAGCGGCGCAATATTTATTATATTGTTCTGTATAGCTTTCGTTATATTCGGTATGGCGGCAAAACTCATCGGTTGCGGACTTGGCGCAAAGATCTGCAAATATAAATGGCAAGAGAGTATCAAGGTGGGTATCGGTATGATGGTTAGAGGAGAAGTATGTCTTATCTTTGCCAACACAGGTAAGGAAGCGGGGCTTATATCCGAAGAGTACTATCCTGCAATCATACTTTTGATTATCGTATCTTCAATTCTTACGCCGCTTCTTCTCAAGACGCTTTATAAGAAATATCCCCACACTGAATTGCCGGAACTCGGCGGAAGCGGAGCTGTCGCAGACGCAGCCAACGGAGAGTTATCGGAGACCAACGACGATCCGCAAGATGAAGGTAAGAGCGTATCGGATAGCGTTGATACTTCCGACGTTGCAAAGACTCAAGAGGTCAATGCGGCAGAAGCAGCAGACAATAAATAATTATCTTAGTTATAGATATCAAAAAGTAAGAGCAAGTATTTAATATTTGCTCTTTTTGTTTGGCAAAATTTATTAGCGGCTTTTAATTTCGTTAGTTGTTGAAAAGCGCGGTATAATGTGCTATAATATCAATATGAAGAAAAACAATCGTCTTGTCATAATGATATGTATTTTACTGTTGCTGTGTATTTTTGCAGCGGCTTGCAGCGTCAATGACTATGACGATAGTGACCCGCAAAACACGATAGTATTAGAGTATCTCAATCAAAACAATATAATTAAGTGGACGGCAAATTGGGCAGAAAAGTTTACGCTTATAGTTTATTATGGCGAAAATACCAACGGCACGGTTATATACAACGAAATTGACATTAACGCGGCGGACAATCATAGAAAGCTGGGCGGATATTTTGCGCAGTCGGGTAAGTATTTTGCAGTGCTTCTTGCCTATAAGGGAGACGAGATAAAGAGAGAGACTATTGTTATAGACGTTCACGTCGATTACGTTGAGCTCGATCCCAACGACGAGTATATTGACCCGTCTTTACCTAGCGAACCAGAGGGATTTAAAAAAGATATAGGCAAGCTCAAAAGCGTATATTATCATATTGCAAAAAGCGACGAAGGTCTGTCTATAGTCCTTGCCAATCAAAACGGCGTTAAGAGCGTAAGCGGATTTACTTTGAGCGCGTACGGAGATTGGAGTTACGACAAAGATACCAACTCTTTGGAGATTGCCGGCGTATATTTCAACAAGTTTAGTTTGGGCGCAAGATTATCGTTTGACGTTGAATACAACGACGGAAGGAGCGACAAAATCAACGTTCAACTTGTCGACGAGATGCCTATGGAAATAATAAAGGGCGGATTAATTAACTCGCCTATATACAGCAATAATTCCAACGGTGTAATTTCACTTTTGAATTTAGCTATCAACTATGATATTTATCTCGGTTACGGCGGAAAAGTCGCAAGCGAAGGCTCTGCCAATTACGTCAAAGACGTGAGCATTGACGGCAAGAAACTATCGTCGTCTTACATTTGTTATTCCAAAGAGTCAAAGATTACTCTTACTGCCAATAAATCGTTGAGCGGTCTATCATACGGCATGCATTTACTAGAGATATTTACCACGCACGGAAAGAGCGAAGTATGGCTAAACGTTAAAGGGACTAATACCTATCCGTTAAACGTTTCTATAGATTACGACAGTTCGTACCCCGACATATTCGTACGTTGGACAATGTTGAGAGACGACGCTGAGGAGTTTATCGTCAAGATAGGGGATAAAGAGTATAGCAACAAGAAATATCCCGAGTTGTTTGACGGATATAAGTTTGACGCGTCCGGCAAAATAGCGTACGGAGACGAAGTCAGGGTGACGGCGGTTATAGGCGGAAAAGCAGAGACGAGTTTGGGCGCGACGCTTGACATTGACATATCAAATCCTGCCGTTCAAGGGTATTTGTCTTATGACAATAGTTTTGAATATTTAGGTACGCGTTATAATACTTTTATCAAAGATTATGACGAACTTAAAGACTTGGTATTTTATTCTTTAATTCACTACGACGAGTTGACAGAGTCTAAAGAGTCTGGATTTGAAAAGATGTGGAGAATTTACGTCAATCCATCATTGGAGAGCAATGCAAAAGGACTGCAACAAAGAATTAATTCTGCGGTCGGATATTTCAACGAAGGCGTAAAAGATAAATGGCAAGTCAACGGAGGCTATATCAATATATACGAGGTGTATTTCACAATATCTTCGACTTGTGTACCCGACGACGCGATAAGAAGTTCTAGCGTCAGCGAAAACGTATACAACGATGTACACTTTTCCAAGACTGGGCGAAGCGCGGATTTTGACGGTTTTGCCGCAAACAATTTGCAAAAGACGGCTGAGGTAACTTACAGCGAAGAGTTGTATCTTGCATTAGAACGCGGAGTTCGCCCTATTCCTAAGAAAGGAAGTTCCGCTGAAACGGTGTATGAAAGAGCAAAGACAATACTGCGCAGCATTGTCGACGATAATATGGACGATTACCAAAAGGTACACGCTATTGCCGATTGGCTGTCGGCAAACGTATCGTATAACTGGACGCTTGCCGAGGAATTGGGCAAGGCTTCGCCGTCGAGCGACAGTTACAACAAGTATTACGCATACCGCGAATTGTACCTTGAAGGCGCGATATTAGACGGACTTGCCGTGTGTAACGGATACGCAAAAGCAGTCAGTCTTTTGTGCGGTATAGAAGGTATTCGTTGTTACAAAATAAAAGGAGCTTCGGGCAGCGGCAGCGGAATATGGCCCAATCGAGTCTATCCGCAACACGCTTGGAATAAGGCGTATATCGACGGCAGTTGGTACGTCATTGACAGTACTTGGGCAAATGAAAAATATCAAGTCAACAATTCATCTGTTACAAAAGAAGTGTTAAAACACAACACGTTGTTTATGACGGAAGACCAAAGCGGAAATCGTCCGGACGGCGCGCATTACGAGACGTACGTAGGAGATTATTCGGGGTATTTTGCAGGTTCTTCTTACGACGTATTCGCCAACACATTCTTCTGGTACGACGGCAATATCTACGATATGGTAATAGATAGCGAGAGCGAATTGGAAATATTGCTCAATTATTTTGAAAGTAGCAAGGGAAGAGATATGGCAAGAGGCACTTACGTTACAGTGGACGTACGTTGCGATAATACGCTTTTGAAAGAGTACATTGCCAAGTTGAGGGGCAAGGGCTTGGATATATTCTCAGATTACCTTGTGGAGACGAAATACGCTCCGGCATACGGCGGTATGACGAGTTTGGTTTTTTCCAAAATGTGAGGTTAAAATGCAGATATACGATATAGAAGAATTTCAAGATTTCATCAAGGCAAACAGCGAGGAAGAGTATTGCAAATTTCATTCAAGGCTTACTCGCTCAAATTATCCTATCAACGGTATTCGTATACCTATCTTGCGTAAGTATGCAAAAGACGTAGTAAAGACCAAAGACACGACTAGCTTCCTTGCGATGAAGTCGCAATGTTACGAGCAGTGTATGCTCAAAGGCTTGATTATTACGCGCCTTAAGCTTGACGACGATCAGTTCTTTCCTTTGCTTGAGAGCTATATCCATGAGATAGACGATTGGGCGCTTACGGACGTAGTTTGCTCGGGTATTCATCGCAAAGACGCTGTATACCTCAACAAGGTAAAACAATACGCTAAAAGCCAAGATATTTGGTTTGCAAGGTGGGGTATAGTCGCAATTATGTGCAACTTTTTTGATAAAGACGAAGTGATATGCGAACTTATTGACAATCTCGTCGCAAAGGACTATTACGTGGATATGGCGCTGGCTTGGCTTATACAGGTTTTGGCAGTCAAGAATAGACAGACGGCAATCTCTCTTATGCAAAGCGAGAAGATAAACGCGCAAGTCAAAAAGTTCGCCGTACGCAAAATTAAGGATTCTTTTAGAATATCCAAAGAAGATAAAGAATATTTTGCGCAAATAATAGAGGGCTAATTAAAAAAACTTTTTATATTTTGGTTGACATAGCCATTTGGCTGTGGTAAAATTTGTAGGCACTTGAATGAAAAGTTTTGTTCATCTCAAAAGCGTGCGGGTGTAGTTCAACGGTAGAATCCCAGCCTTCCAAGCTGGTCGCGTGGGTTCGATTCCCATCACCCGCTCCACTCTTGTGAGTCTGTAGCTCAGCTGGATAGAGCAACGGCCTTCTAAGCCGTGGGTCGGGGGTTCAAATCCCTTCAGGCTCACCACAGGTGGTGGGTATAGCTCAGTTGGTTAGAGCGCAGGATTGTGATTCCTGAGGTCAAGGGTTCGACTCCCTTTACCCACCCCATTTCCAAGATACGTAGGGGTATCGCCAAGCGGTAAGGCACCAGACTTTGACTCTGGTATTCGTAGGTTCAAATCCTGCTACCCCTGCCAATACCATTGGGGTGTCGCCAAATGGTTAAGGCACTGGACTCTGACTCCAGCACTTGAGGGTTCAAATCCTTCCACCCCAGCCAATGCGAACTAGCTGTCGGTGTGGGTCGGAAAAATTTTAAGAAAGTATAGCAAAATGCTTGATTTATTGAGCGCTTTGATATATTATAACAAAGGTCTGACCCATTAGCTCAGTCGGTAGAGCACATGACTTTTAATCATGGTGTCCCGGGTTCAAATCCCGGATGGGTCACCAAATATATGCGGATGTGGCGGAATTGGCAGACGCGCTAGACTTAGGATCTAGTGTCAACGACATGGGAGTTCGAGTCTCTTCATCCGCACCAAAAGCAAAAGACAATGCGGGAGTGGCTCAGTGGTAGAGCGTCACCTTGCCAAGGTGAACGTCGCGAGTTCGAATCTCGTCTCCCGCTCCAAAAAGTTAATAAATGATATGCGCCTTTAGCTCAGTTGGTAGAGCAAATGACTCTTAATCATTGGGTCCAGAGTTCGAGTCTCTGAAGGCGCACCAATCACAACCTAATTCGAACTTTGAATAGGTTGTGATTTTTTTGCAAGCGGATATGAATAATTTTATTTAATCCACCATAGAGGTGTTATTTCACCAAGTCTTACAGTCCGTCCACTTGTATAATCAAGCATTATTTCAATGTCTTTATACTTTCCATTTGGCATAAGTTGAACCATAAGTTCACGGCAAGCACCACAAGGCGTCCCATTTGAGCCGTTGGACATCACGCAAAGCACCTTATCTATTTCGTGCTCACCATTTGTAATCATATTAAAAATGGCATTTCGTTCCGCACATATACCAAGTGTTGAACTAGTATCAATACATACTCCCGTATATATCTTTCCTGATTTTGAAAGAATTGCTGCCGATACTCCACCACAAGTAACATATTCTGAAATTTTGCGTTTATTCTTAACTGCTATGGCAGCCTTATACATTTCAGTCCAAATCTTATCCATAATAATCTCCGCAAATTGATATATAAATTATTATAGCAAAGACAAACGGCTATTTCAAGTGTATAACACGGTTTAGATAGGCTTTGGCACTGTGGCGGGTGCTTGATATAACAAGCGGCTTCGCTTACGCTCGCCGTCAAGCACCCGCCACACGACTAGACACAACAAATAAAGACCTAACCAAAGTGGCAACTTAAAATCGGGGTTCGTGCGCAGGCTATCCACGAAACCCCGATTTTTTTACGTTGCCACATTTATTTTTGTGGTATGTAAAAAATTTTTTTGCAAAATTTTGCATAAGACCGCAAACTTTTGCCCTTTCTCGTGGCTATTAAGTGAGAGCCTTTTATTTTTTGCTCTCAAAGGGGGTGCGTAAATGCTTACAACAAAGTTAAATGTTGTGTCAGTCGGCAAGCCTGATATATCAGCGTTGAGCGAGAGCGAGCAACGTGTTTTCTTCCAAACGCTCTATTCGAGAGTGTTGGAACTTGCCAAAAATAAACAATAAAGGAGCGAAACAAAATGCCATTTGAAAATGCAAAAGTCTATTATGACGGAAGTCATTACATTGCGATACTGCAAGAGAACTACAAGCACGGCAAAGGCAGTAAACGGAAGAATACTGCGATAGCAACGCCTAGACAAGTTGAGTTGCAGTCAAAGTTTGATACAGCCTACGCCGAGAGTCAAAGCCTACCCAAGCGAGAACGCAAGGGATATATTGCCGAGAAACTGCAAAGCGAGTTTACTACTACCGAGCAAGCAACGGAATATATCGAGCAAAACGTGGAGCGAAAGAAAGACAATCTCGCCAAACGGCGTACACGTTTATGGCGGAAGATATATTTGCAAGAGTGGAATTACTTTGTTACGTTTACTTACGATAGCGAAAAGCACACGGAAGAAACGTTCAAGGCAAAGTTGCGGAACACTCTCAAACACCTTGTCAGCCGTAAAGGTTGGAAATATATAGGCGTGTGGGAACGTTCGCCCGAAAAACACCGCTTACACTTTCACGGAATCTTCTACATACCGCAAATGGTAGGCACGCTAGAACAAGTCAACGATTTTAGTACAAAGAGCCATAGAAAGCAAACGACCTTTCAAAACACTCACTTTCTAAAACACTTTGGGCGGAACGATTTCAAAGAGATATGTTCAATGGAGATACCGCAAGCCGTGAGATATTTGCTCAAATACATAGAGAAAAGCGGAGAGAAACTTGTATTTGGCGGTAAATTGCCGACTTACATAGTAAGTGATATTTTGGACGAAGATATAGTTTGTCCGATAGGAATAGACGATAAAAAAGCCTTGTTATTTGATAACTTTACTTGCGTGGACGACGGCTTAATTATGGGCGAGATAAGTGCGGAGATAATAAGGCAAATGCCAAAAGCCAATTAAATTATTTTGTCTTTCGCCTTTGGGAGCGTAAACGAAACCGCCCTTGCTGTCAAGGGTAAAGTGCATTGCCTTTGGCAACCCTTGACCGCAAGAGAAAAGACAACTAATGAAAGAACAATAAAGACGATTTCGTTTATGATCGCTCCCGTCGAAAGACAAAATAAATAATTTAATAGGAGAAACAAAAATGAAAACAGCAGTAATTTATGCAAGATACTCTTGCGACCAGCAAACGGAACAATCTATCGACGGACAGTTGAGAGTATGCGAAGAATATGCACAACGTAATAATATTCTCATACTTGATACTTACATTGACCGAGCAATGACAGGTACTAACGATAACCGCCCCGACTTTCAGCGTATGTTAAAGGATAGTAACCGCAAAGAATGGAATTATGTACTTGTCTACAAACTTGATAGGTTTTCTCGAAACAAATACGAAACGGCAATACATAAAAAGACATTGAGAGATAACGGCGTAAAAGTATTGTCAGCAATGGAAAATATCCCCGATACACCCGAAGGCATTATATTAGAGAGTTTGCTTGAAGGTATGAACCAATACTATTCAGCGGAACTTTCTCAAAAGGTCAGTCGTGGTATGAAAGAAACTCGCCGTAAAGGTTACTATCAAGGCGGTACGTTATTGTATGGCTATAAGTTGGACGGACGAAAAATTGTCATAGACGAAAACGATGCCGAAGTCGTGAGATTTATGTATTCTCAATATGCAAAGGGCGAATATGTAAAAGACATAATCAAAAACTTAACGGCAAAAGGCGTTTACTACAAAGGAAAGCCGTTTGTAAAATGCAGCGTGTACAACATACTACGAAATGAAAAGTATTCGGGCGTATATAAACACGGCGAAGAAATCATTGACAATATGTATCCGCAAATTGTCCCAACCGACCTATTCAATACGGTGCGAGAAAAAGTAAACGCTCAAAAGTTTGGCAAGTCAAGTATTAAAGTTGACTATCTATTGAGAAAGAAACTTGTATGTGGACATTGCGGACAAACAATGATTGGCGAAAGCGGTACGTCCGCAAGCGGTCCACGAACATATTACTATAAATGTAATGGACGAAAGAAACGCCTAAATGATTGCAATAAATCTATGATACATAAAGACGCTCTCGAAGATATTGTAATCAATACGACAATAGAAAAATTGAGCAATCCCGAAACTATGAACTATATCGTAGCCGAATTGTTGAAGATACAAGAGATACAAGCGAAAGATAACCCGATTATGAGAATACTCAAAAAGCAACAAAAACAAGTTGAAACAGCATTGAATAATGTTATGACTGCTATTGAGCGTGGCGTAATCTCGAACACAACCAACAAACGATTGCACGAACTAGAACAGCAACAAGAACAGTTGGAACGACAAATACTCGTAGAGCATAGCAAACAAGCGGTACAACTCAAAGAGAATGATATAAGAGAGTTTTATACGCAAATATTAAAGTCAGAGCCTAGATTACTTATAGAATATCTTATAAAGCAAATAAAACTATTTGACGATAAGATAGAAATACAATTCAATAGTCCAATTAGAATAAGTCCTGATAATGAAAATTGTCGGGACTTTTTATTTTACAAAAATATCGTTAAATTAGGCAAGCATAAAATTGCTATTGAAATGTACATATAACAATACGGCTATTTATTCCACGTTCCACTTGACGTGAGCCTTGCAGGAGTGCGTTGAGTAGGCAAATAAGGGCGAACACAGCAACCCACCGAAATAAATCTCGGTGGGTTTTGGTTTGCCTTTGGCGTTCGAGCCTAACACACTCCTTTCTCACGTCAAGTGGCTTTCGCGGCATAAACCGCCTTTGCACATAGTAAAAAATAACCTAACTCGAAAAGTTCGAATTAGGTTAAAAGTGGTGCACCATTACGGACGTATAAGAACACCTAGAAAGAGAAATCGCAGTTGCGGTTTCTTTTTCTTTTAGACGATATAAAACTTATCAAATGTTTTCACAAAAGTAGTAATGCCTTTATTGCAAATAGACTTAATTTAATATCGCAATATGATAATAAGGTTATATATTGTTGTTATGGCTTGCAAATTCAGTTTATTTTTGCTATGATAATTATATGATGAATAGTAATTTAGCGGAGAACTGCTATGGACGATAAGAAAAAATCAATATTACCTGTAAATGCTGATAGTAAATCGGCTGTTATAATATTTCTCATTGCATTGGCGTTGATTGTTGGATTGACGTTTTCGCTTTGGGGAATATGGCTAATCAATATATACGCAATAAGAATGTGCCTTACGTTGCTCGTCACTGCTGCATTCGCGGTAGTTGCCGTTGTTGCAATGAAACTAACGGCGCAGGAAAGCAAACTGCTGGTCACTAGACATAGATTGTGGCTGCAAATCTTAATCGGGTTTGCGTTTGCAGCTGTGTTGTGCCTATTGATGGGAATTGTTCCAATTTTATGCGGTACAAGTATCATTGGTTCTCATACGGAAGCGTCCGCAGGCTTTTTGGCAATATCCGCTGTACAAGATATTCTTTTTGTAGGAGTGTGCGAGGAAATTGTATTCCGCGGATACGTACAAAATCAATTTGAAATTTGGTTGAAAAAATGCAAATGGCTTTCGCCGTTGATTGCCGCCGTTT
>CAMWQA010000062.1 GCA_947176265.1 uncultured Clostridia bacterium
TCACGCACACCCCGCCATACGAGATCATTCATTGTCTGGTGGGCTCGGTGTTGTTTATAATAGACAGCCTACTCATATTGCAAAAATACCCGACGGTAACAGGCGCTGGGCGACTGTGCACGGCTTAAATAAAGAAGAAGGGTATGAATACGGCTTACAGCCCGGATTGGAGTTGTTGCGTTATGCAAGACAAAAAGGAATTAAAGAATTGACGTATTACGGATTTACCGTCGACAATTGTAAACGTCCCAAAGAGCAGGTAGTCGCTTTTGCAAACGCTTGTTGGAGTGCAGTCAAAATGATAGAGGACGAGGGCGTGTCGTTGAGGGTAGTGGGAAATACAAATTCTCCTTGTTTTCCATCGCAGTTGATACCGTACACGCAAAACAAAGTTGACGAAGACAAGATGAAAGTCAACTTTTTGGTCAACTATGGCTGTGAGTGGGATATGAGAAACAATTGGGCGTCAAAAGAAATTCCGAGAATTGACTTGGTCATACGTTGGGGAGGAATGCGCAGACTGTCGGGATTTCTTCCGTTGCAGACGGTATATTCGGATTTTTATATCGTCGATGATTTGTGGCCGGAGTTCAAGGAAAGTCACATTGACGACGCGCTCGAATGGTATTCTCATCAAGACGTAACTTTGGGCGGTTAAGACACATTTTTACTTGCCAATACTGATATTATCATTTATAATATCAGTATGAGATATGCAGTGATAGACGTAGGTTCAAATTCCGTCAGACTTATGGTCAGCGAAGAACTAGAACGACTATACAAAAAGATAAACACCACAAAGCTGGGTATGGGACTTGCTTTGACAGGACGGCTTGACGTCAACAGAATGATTGAGACTGCAAATACAGTCGAGCAATACGTCCAGGAAGCAAAAGCCGAGAAGTGCGCGAAGATTTTCGTTTTTGCAACAGAGGCTGTGCGGAGCGCAACCAACAAAAACGAATTCGTGGCTATGCTTGCCAAAAGGGGTATATCAATAGATATCGTAACAAGCGAGGACGAGGCTAAGCTGGGATTTACAGGCGCATATACTAATGGGGTATGTTGCGTGCTCGATATTGGCGGAGCTAGCGCAGAACTTGCCGTCGGAGACGAGAGCGGTCTGTCGTATGCAAAGAGTTTGCCAATAGGTCTTATGCGGATATACGATAAGTGCCAAGAAGATATTAAGGCTATAGACGAGTACGTTGCTGACACTATAGCAGGGTACGGGCAATTGCCGAGGTTTGATAATTTGCTTGCAATAGGCGGGACGGCTACGTCGTTTGTCGCAATTAAAGAAGAGATGACAACATACGCTCCCGACGTCGTCGACGGTTACGTATTGACAAAAAACGATATTGACGGGATGACGGCGCGTATACATGCTATGGATATGCAAGATAGACTTTCGCTAGCAGGTTTAGATCCCAAAAGGGCCAACGTAATCGTTGGCGGTGGCAGATTGCTGTCGGCAATTATGAGTATGCTTGGCAGAGACAGTATTATAGTCAGAGAAAGCGACAACCAAGAAGGGTATTTGCGTCGCTCGCTTTTTGCCGAACAAGAAGATGAAGAAAAAGAATAAAGTGAAAAATATAAAATAATTTTGATAAAAAATAAAAAAACTCTTGACAAAAGATTTTTTTTCATATATTATTGTAAAGCATTGACAAATGCTATTTATATCGCGGGTTGGAGCAGTGGTAGCTCGTCGGGCTCATAACCCGAAGGTCGTTGGTTCGAATCCTTCACCCGCAACCATTACGCCGGTGTAGCTTAGCTGGCCTATAGCGGTCGGTTCATACCCGACAGATCATTGGTTCGAATCCAATCACCGGTACCAAAAAATAAGAACTTCAAACGAAGTTCTTATTTTTTACTTATTACTTATTCACTATTACTTTTTTGCTAAATTCTATTTAGTTTTCTTTTTTTCGTCATTATTTCTATTTACTCTCATTGCGTTGAGAATTGCCACTATTGCTACGCCGACGTCGCCGATTACGGCAAGCCACATTCCCGTGATTCCAAGCGCGGAAAGTAGCATTATCAGCAGTTTAACGGCAAGGGAAATTATTATGTTTTCCATTACGACAGCCATAGTCTTTTTTGCAATGCGTTTTGCTTTGGCGATGCCGCTCAAATCGTCTTGCATAAGCACTACGTCTGACGCTTCGATTGCCGCGTCGCTTCCTACGCCGCCCATTGCGATGCCTATATCGGAGCGCATAAGCACCGGCGCGTCGTTGATACCGTCTCCGACAAAGCAGAGTACGTCGCCTTTCTTTTTGTCCGCAAGCAGTTCTTCTACGTTTTCGACTTTATTTTGCGGAAGCAGAGAGGCTTTATAGCTCGTCAAACCAAGTTCTTCGGCAACGCTTTTTGCAATTACTTCGTTGTCGCCGGTAAGCATAACCGTCGTGCAATTCATTGCGTTTAGCTTTGATATGACTGACTTAGCTTCGGGTTTTATCTCGTCGCTTATCAGCAAAGAGCCTACGAAATTCTTGCCGTGAGCGACGTATACAACCGTGCCTACGCCGTCTTGATGAATATAGGGTATATCGTTGTCAATCATCAACTTTTCATTACCGCAATATATTACGTCGTCGTTTTTAGACGCGATTATGCCTTGTCCCGCGACGTTGGTAACGGTATAGTCCTTTTGGACTTCTTTGCCATAGCGCGCAATTATGGATTTTGCGATTGGATGTGAAGATCCTTGTTCGGCAATTGCGGCGAGTCGCAATACCTCTTCTTTGTTCTCTTGAGGAGAAATTGCTGTAACTGCGAAGTTGCCTTTCGTCAACGTTCCTGTCTTATCAAATACGAACGTATTAGCTTTGTTGAGAAGTTCGAGATAATTTGAACCTTTGACTAGTATGCCGCGTCTGGAGGCTGCGCCTATGCCTGCAAAGAAAGAAAGCGGTATTGACACGACGAGGGCGCAAGGGCAGGATACAACCAAAAAGCTCAACGCTCTGTAAATCCAACTATACCAATCCTTTGTGATTATGCCCGGGATAATTGCAAGTAGCAATGCCGAACATACTACCGCAGGAGTGTAGTACTTTGCAAACTTGGTTATGAAGTTTTCCGCCTTTGATTTACGCGACGAAGCATTTTCTACAAGTTCCAAAATCTTTGAAACGGTGGAGTCGTAGAAAACCTTGTTAACTTTTACGTGTATTTGCGACGTCATATTGACGCAGCCGCTTATTACTTCTTCGCCTTCGCCAACTTCGCGCGGCAGAGATTCGCCAGTCAATGCTTTGGTATCTAGGGTAGAAGAGCCTTTGATTATCACGCCGTCAAGAGGCACTTTTTCGCCTGGGTTGACGACGATAATATCTCCGACGGTCACTTCTTCTGGGTCGACTTGCTCGACGGTTTCGCCTCGCATAACGTTGGCGTAGTCGGGGCGTATGTCCATAAGAGAAGATATGGATTTGCGCGATTTGCCCGTAGCGTAGCCTTGAAAGAATTCTCCCACTTGATAGAAGAGCAACACGGCGCACGCTTCGTCAAAGCCCTCAATGTCTTTGCCGGCAATTCCCGTGTATATGCCAAGCGCAAAAGCGCCAATAGTCGCAACTCCCATCAAAAAGTTTTCGTCAAGCACCTGACCGTGAGATATATTGCGCGCGGCTTTGAAAAGCACGTCGTAGCCAATGACGAGATATATCGCAAAGTACAGGCAGAAGGGTAGTAACCAACAAACTTTGCTGTTTGTCACATGCGCAAGGTCAACTATCTTGTCGACGACGATGACGATCAGGAATGCGGCGAGCGCAACCAATATCCTCGTCAAATTCTTTTTTTGTTTTCTACTTAAATTTAAACTCTTCATTTAAATAACCTTGTCGTTTATTTGCCTTTCGGCATTGTTTTATACGTTAATTGTATGTTTAATAATAATTGTACCATTGAACAACTATTCAATTATATGCTATAAATATAGGAGAATATATTTTGGAAATTATACTCCCCATAGAAGAGACTCTCATTAAGCGACGCGAGCAAGACCTCGTTGGAACTTAATCAGAGACCCTAAAAAATTAGCGAATAATTCTAGTGTCCGGTTCAACTTTTTTGCAGACTTTGACGACTTCGTCCATGATTTCTTCAAAGCGAGTGTCGTCGGCTTCAATCGTCATCTTCTGCGTCAAGAAATTGACGTTGATCTGCGATACGCCGTCGATTTTTGCAATACTGCGTTCCATTTTAGCGGCGCAATTTGCGCAATCCAAGTCCTCAAGTTTAAAAATCTTTTTCATGTTATACCTCCGTATTGTTATTTATAATTTTTATTCTAAATATTATAATCAACGCATATCGCGACTGCGGAAATTGGTGTGATTTTCGTCCGTGCAACGGCAACCGAGCGGTGAGCGTACTTGTCGTACGTGACCCCGAGGGCGTCCTAGTTGTTAGGGCGGAAGGCGCGCCGATATACGTGGTCGTTATTTATTCGTTGACGTGAGAAAGTCCGCATTGCATTATAAGCGTAACGTGGTCGTCGTCCAAAGCGTATTTGACTTCCTTTCCCTCTTTGACGCCCTTGACGAGTTTGATATTGCGGAGCACTCTCAATTGATGAGATACCGCCGATACGCTCATATCAAGTATTTCGGCAATTTCGCCTACGCACAAGTCGGCGACTTGCAGACAGCTCAATATCTTTGCTCTGGTCGGGTCTCCCAATGCCTTGAAAAGTTCAGCCAAAGCGTAGGTCGTATCTTCGCTTGGCAGTTGTTCTTTTATTGAAGTCGTCTTATCTTTTTGCTCTTTCATATTTCCTCGTTTCTCAGTTGAATAATTGAATTGTTATTCAACTGTTCAATAATAGTATATTCCCACATTTGGGCTTTGTCAATACTTTTTTGCAAAAAAATAAAAATTTTTTAAATCGGGGCAGAGTATGTATTACTGATAATTAATTATTGTCTTGTTGCAAAACCGTTATAAATATGATAATATATTATATATATTTTCTTTGAGGCGTCTGAGGTAAAAGTAGATGTTAACCTTTACAATAAAGAATAGAAAAGTTATATACTTAATTCTTGTAGCTATTATCCTGATACCGGCTATAATCGGTACTGTTTTGCTTGTAAAAAATCAAGAGAAAATGCAAGGGTACGTGACGACAAAAGCCAAAGTCGTCGACTATGAACGTAAAAGAGAGTACGACTTTGATGAACATGAAGATAAGATTTGGTATAAAGAGATTGTAGAATATTCGGTAGACGGCAAGACCTATAAAGCGACAAGCGACGTTTGGACTACCGCTCCAAGATTAGTTGGCGGACAAATTAAGATTGCCTATGATCCCAACCGTCCGTCAAAATGCGTATTTGTCACTAATAGTTACGAGGGAATTATAGTTTGTTACGGTCTGAGTCTAGTTGGAGTTATATTGCTTGTAATAACGATAGTAGGTTACGCAAGAGGCGTAACAAGGTAAAAAATTAGGAAGAAAGACTATGTTATTAAAGAGTAAATAAGCAACCGCGCTGTTGGTTTTGATTTTGATTAATTTATTACAATAATAAGATTATCGCGCGCGCTTACTTGACAAAATATAATATTAATTTTATAATTTAGTTAATATATCTATAGGAGTGAATTATGGCCAAGAAAAACAGAAAGAAAAGCACGTTCTTTTCCGACTTTAAAGCATTTATCACAAAAGGCAACATAATGGATATGGCTGTCGGCGTTGTTATCGGCGGCGCGTTTAGCGCAATCGTAAACAGCCTTGTCAACGACATTATTATGCCTCTTCTTACCTTAGCAACGGGCGACGGAGTACAGGGACTTTCAGTAGTACTCAACAAAGTGGACAAATACCTTGCAGACGGTTCTATCAACCCCGAAGCGGTACTTTGGAACTACGGCAACTTTTTGCAGACAATCATCAATTTCTTGATTATAGCATTGTGTATTTTTACTGCGTTGCGCATAATCATGAATATCAAGAAAGCTAGCGAAAAGATCGTAGAAAAGACGAAACTTGAACTTGCTAAGAATAAAGAGAGCGCAGAGGCGGAGCAAACTGTCGCTCAAGAAGCTGTGGCAGACGTGACTGAAGAAGCCAAGACAGAGGCGGTAGAAGAAGTTAAGGAAGAGAAAATTGCCGAAGAAGTCAAAGTTGAAGAGAGTATAGAAGCAGTTGCCGAAGCAATAGAAGAAGTAGCGGAGCAAAAAGAAACTCAAGAAGATTTGCTCAAACAAATCAGAGATTTGCTTGCGACGATGCAACAATCTCAGAAGAGCGAACAGCCGGCTGCTGAAAAGACCGCGACAAAGACTGCGGCAAAAAAGACTACCAAGTCTGCAAAGTAATTCGTACATAAATAATTCGACCGCTTTTGGAATCAAAGGCGGTTGTTTTTATTTGTAAAAAGCAATACGTATTGAAAAATACATATTTATGTGATATAATTGTGTAAAGAATGCAAAAGAGAAAGATTAAGGATTTTTTCGGCAAGATATTGGCGGAAATATTCGTAGATAAATACAATTGTATAGTTTGCGACGCAGAGTTGCAAGAGAGGTCTAAATACGGACTTTGCCCGCAGTGCAAAGCAAAGTTGGATTTTGTCGACAAAAATATTTGCAAGAAATGCGGTAGGCTTCAACTCAACGAGGCGGATTATTGTTTGACGTGTCAAGAGCATAAGAGACATTTTGAGTTTGCGCGCTCTTGCGCGGTATACGAAGACGTGGCAAAGGAGATAGTCAGAGGTATTAAGTTTGGCGGGAAGAAATACTTTGCCAAGTATATGGCAAATTATCTCGTCGAGAAATATCAAAGCGCTTTTGACGGAGTAAATATCGACTTGGTTGTACCTGTGCCTCTTTCAAAGAAAAAGAAAGTCGACAGAGGATTTAATCAGTCGTGGGAAATAGCGAAAAGATTTGCCAGCGCAGTTGATTTGACGGCTTGCGACGGCGTAGTCGTAAAAATCAAAGATACGCAAGAGCAAGCTAAACTTGGCGGAAAAGAGCGTGAAGAAAATATCTTAAAGGCTTTTGAGGTCAAAAGACCGGAGGCAGTGGAAAACAAAAGCATATTAATCATAGACGACGTTATGACGACTGGCAGCACCTCGAGCGAGATTGCGCGCGTGCTAAAGAAGGCGAAGGCTAAGGAAGTGTACGTGTTTACGTTTGCAAGTACTAGGTATAGGGTTGAAGAACCTACTGAATAACCGACTGCATATATCAGTTGTCTTTTTGTCCTAACGGCTAGGATGCCCTCGGGGTCACGTACAGCAAGTACGCTTACCGCTCGGTTGCCACCGCACGGGCAAGAATACAACTAATCTCTGCAGTCGCCCATAGTTAACTTTACGTCAATTGTGAAGTAGAATTTACTAATATGACAAATAAACCGTAACGAAATAAGTTTTTTGAGGGAAAAGTATGAAGACAAGATGGTATAAAGACGCAGTAATTTATCAGATTTATCCGCGCAGTTTTTGCGACGGTAACGGCGACGGTATAGGCGATATAAAGGGTATAATATCCAAGCTTGACTATATTAAGAGTTTGGGCGTCGACGCGGTATGGCTTTCGCCGGTATATAAATCTCCCAACGACGACAACGGCTACGACATAAGCGATTATAGAGATATAATGGACGAATTTGGCACGCTTGACGATTGGAAAGAGATGATTGACGGTATGCACGACAGAGGCATACGACTTATTATGGACTTGGTCGTCAATCATACGTCGGACGAACACGCATGGTTTGTCGAGAGCAGAAACAAGGACAGCGAGTATAGGGATTATTACATTTGGCGCAAGGGAAGAGGAAAGAACGGTAAAAAGCCTCCCAACAATTGGACGTCCAATTTCGTAGGACCCGCGTGGGAATACGATGAGCAAAGCGGAGAATGGTATCTGCATTTGTTTTCAAAAAAACAACCCGATCTCAATTGGGAAAATCCCAAGGTAAGGCAGGAAGTTGCAGATATATGCAATTATTGGTTTGATCTTGGAGTAGACGGATTTAGGTGCGACGTAATCACTTATATATCTAAAAAAGACGGTTTGCCAAACGGTAGATTGAAATTCCCGCTTATAGGCGATGAAAATTATATCGTCGGTCCTAACTACCATAAATATATTCACGAACTCAACGAACGCAGTTTTTCAAAGTATGACAGTATGACTGTGGGAGAGTCTATAGGTATCACTCCCGACAATGCGTTTGAAGCTATTGACGAGAGCGTGGGCGAACTTGATACCGTCTTCAGTTTTGACCACATGGGAGTGGACTTCAAACTCAACGTCTTACCTGCGAAATTTAATCTTGCGAAATATAAGAAAATACTCGACAGATGGCAACAGCTTCCAAAGACTTGTCAGCCCACTATATTCCTTGAAAACCACGACCAACCTCGTTGTTTGCCTAGATTTGTGGGGGATTATGGCGATAAGAGAGAACTTGCAGGTAAGGCGCTTGCTACGTCAATACTCTTTATGAGATCTACTCCGTATATTTATCAAGGACAGGAGATAGGTATGACGAATTGCGCTTTCAAGCAAGAAGATTATAAGGACATTATGTCCGTCAACGCGTTGAATACCATTAAGAAGATTTTGCCGCCGCTATTGCCTTACGCGCGCAAAGTATTGCTCAAAAGAGCGAGGGATCATGCGCGTACTCCAATGCAATGGACGGCAGGCAAGAACGCAGGTTTTTCTACGGCGCAGCCTTGGATGCTTGTCAATCCCAATTACAAAGAGATAAACGTTGAGGATAGCGAAAGAAGAGGGGATAGTTTGCTCAATTTCTACCGCAAAGCTCTTAAGTATCGCAAGGGCAATGACGTCGTAATTAATGGAGATTTCAGACTTATTTATCCAAAGAGCAAGGATATATTTGCATACGTGAGAGAGTATGATGGCAAGAGATTATTTGTAATCGTCAATTTTAAAAATAAGCAAGTGAATTTCAAACTTCCTAAAGATTTGAATTTTGATAAGTGCGAATTGGCGTTGTCTAATTACGCCGACGCGCCCAAGAAGTTGCAGAGTATGAAGTTGAGGGAATATGAAGCGATAGTATACGAACTATAAATGATTATTACGTAACAAAAAGCGGAAGTTTACACTTCCGCTTTTTTGATTGCATTGTGATATTGCGCGTCGACTTATATTACTCGTCCTCCTTAGTAGGATTTTCCAAATCTTCCGCATACTCTTTGTTGATTGCTTGCGTGGTAACGTCTCCGCCTTTTTCCATAGAATTATCGCTAATCTCCGGCGTAGCAACTTGTATCTCCGGCATAGCGCCTTCCGCTATATGTTGAAGACGTTCTGCGCGCAGAGCTTCGAGTTGTTTGTTGATAGCGTCGCGCTTTTTCGTCGTAAGTCTATAGCCTATCATAGGCAACATTGACAGGGCAAAGCACAGACCGACGAAAATCGTATAGAAGAATACGAGTCGTACTTTTGTAAATTCCGTTTGAGCGTCAATACCTTGTTGATATTTGCAGACTTTGAGAAGGAAGGTGGGGGTAAGAATACCTGTGATTACCGTCATAATCGTCGTGACGATAGTTGCGGAAAAAGTGACTGTGCCTTCCAAGCGTTTTCCACCGCTTTGCAATTCGATTTCGTTGAGTACGTCAGCGTTGAAAATATTGGGCAAAAGATTGGACGAGCCGAATTGCAATCCTATTAAGAAGAGACTTGCAATAAAGGCTATTTGCCAACCTATACCGCCTTGCTTCAAGTATATGAACGCTATGAAGAATGCAAATACGTTGGAAAGCAAGGAATATACTCCAAATATCATATATACCTTTATTGGGTCGATTTTCTTAATAAGCTTTTTGACGATGAGCATACTGACAACCGTACCTATGCCAGTGGGCAGTCCTATTAGAATAAATTTAGAAGTGTCGCCTAATAGCGCGCCGGCTACGAAAATTCCAAAACCCATGCCGAGGAGACGCGCTTCTCTTATTGCATTGGTAAGCGTCAAAAACCAAAAATTCTTATTCTTTACTACGTGCGACAATCCCTCGAAAGGCGAATTCTTTTTTTCGTTGTACGGCACGCGTTCTTTGACTTTGAGCATTGCGTTGGTTATGAAAGCCACGTAAAGTATCGCGCACAAAGCCAACGCGATTATATACATCGTGTTTTTGGAATAGTGTCCGCCGGTTACGTTGCCGTCTGCGTCGTATTTGTATAGGAAAAATCCAAGTATCAAAATTATCACAAGCGGAGCAGATTGCATAATTGAGTTGAAAAATCCGCTTGTAGAGAGTAGGGAATTTCGCTCTTTTTCGTTGGGCGTCATGACTATTGCAGTGGAGTTTGCCGTCGCAGTAAGAGTGACGAGTCCGTTGTAAATTACGTTGACAGCCACGAGATAAAACATTGCCTGCCAAGTATTTGCATTTTTGAATGGAGTGTAAAACATTAAAAATCCAAACAATCCCATTGGTATTGCAGATATCAATGCTATTGGACGGAACTTGCCCCTTTTGCCGTGGAAGTTGTCTATAAATACCATTATGCCAAATCCCAAGACAAAGCCCAAAAGAGCAACTATGACGTTGAGAATTTGTTGATTTGTTTCGTTGAGTTTGATGATATTGTTGACGTAATCGCTTTTGTAATTGGTAATCATACCGATGAACATACTGTAAAAGCCTGTTCCCAGCACGTAAGAAAATAATTCGTATTTAGAGATATGAGTTTTGGTCGAATCGAGGTTGTCGACTGTAATTACGTTGTCTTCA
The DNA here is from genome assembly GCA_947176265.1 of uncultured Clostridia bacterium. Classification (GTDB taxonomy): domain Bacteria; phylum Bacillota; class Clostridia; order Christensenellales; family UBA3700; genus RACS-045. Next base: position 10,776 of record CAMWQA010000062.1, read on the forward strand.
ACTTGTCTTGACTTATGTTTTGACATCTGTCCTCCTATTAAGAGCCTCTAATTAACACGAATTTGTATCCAAAAACTGCATATTTTTTCTTATAAAGTGCATATTTTTTAATACTTTTCCATTATAACATACAT
>CAMWQA010000063.1 GCA_947176265.1 uncultured Clostridia bacterium
ACTATGCCGTGGTCCGCCAAAAACTTCATCTTCTCAAAAACCTTTGCGGACTCGGGATTGGCAACTAATTTGGTCTTGATAGCTTTGTCAAAACAATGCACAGATACGTAGAGCGGAGACAAATGTAATTTGACTATTCTATCCAACTCCTTTTGTCCCATGTTGCTAAACGTAACGTAATTTCCGCTGACAAAACTCAATCTGTAATCGTCGTCTTTGACGTATAGCGTCTCTCTCATACCCTTAGGCATTTGGTCAACAAAACAAAATACGCATTTATTTTTACAGCGAATAGGCTCAAGTTCTACGCTCTCGTCAAGAGTAAGTCCAAGAGTCTCGTTCTCTTCTTTCTCTATCTCCACGTCAACGCGCTCGCCTTGCTTTGCTTTGAGATTGAGAGTAAAATACTCTTGCGAATCGTAATAAACGTAATCAAGTATATCGACAATCTCTTCGCCGTTGAAGCCAATGAGCTCGTCGCCTACCTCTAATCCCAACTCTTCGCCTATACTTCCCTTGTCAATCGCCGTAATCTTTGCCATAGTACCTGTATTATAATATAAATAATAAATATTGTAAAGTGTTTAATATAAATATCAACTTTGCGCACGATAATACCATGATATTAGCAGTCGTATTGTCGGGAATATATTTAACTCTTCTGGGCGTTTTCTCTTTAAAAAAGTTTATGCTTTACGGACTTTTAACTGCGTTTATCTATACCGTTTTATCCATAGAATTACTTGCTGACCTCGACGGACTTACGCTGGGTATACTAACCATATTGACAGTCTTTAGTCTTTTGACAATATCGATAAATATACGCGATATAATAGGCTGTCTTATCATTGCCCTGCCGTGTATATTTTGGCTTAATACGCAAGAGTTTGTCGACGGATTTGCCTATTCTAATACTATCGTTGCTTTGGGAGCTGCGGTTGCCTGCAACTTGCTATTCGACAAACAAAAAAGACAAACGCTGTGCGCGATTGTCCTCTTGACTTGTTATATTATCTGCTATGCTTCAAACGTATACCTCAGCGTAATAGATCTTGCCACGTCGTTTTTAGTCGCAATGATCTTTACGCAAAACTATGATACTACGTTTGAGATTTCTCCGCTACGGTCGAAATGACTGCAAGTAAGCCGTGGGCGACTGCGGAGAGTGCAGTTATTTTTGCCCGTGGGACAGCAACCGAGCGGTGAGCGTACTTGTCGTACGTGACCCCGAGGGCGTCCTAGTCCTTAGGACAAAAAGAACGGCGCTATACGCAGTCGGTTACTATACTCGCTCTATAGACTTTATAACTATAGACTCGTAAGGTACGTCATCATAATACCCCACTCTAACGGTCTTAACCTTTGAGATGTCTATTGCAACTTTGATACTTTCTTCATCGCTCAAACAACCGAATGCGGCGTACTGGCCGTCCAAAAATCCGCAGTCTGCCACGCAAATAAAGAATTGCGAAGACGCACTGTCGGGCACGTTGGTTCTTGCCATTGAGAGAACTCCCACTTTGTGAGATATGGGATTGTTTACTCCGTTGGCTTTAAACTCGCCTTTTATGGACTTGGTCTCCTTGGGAGAAAGCGACGCGTCCATTCCACCGCCCTGAATCATAAAATTTGGGATTACTCTGTGGAAGATAAGCCCGTTGTAGAAATTGCTGTCAACAAGTTTGAGAAAATTTGCAACGGTAATGGGAGCAGCTTGCTCGTCCAACTCGGCAGTCATAGACCTGCCGTCAATAAGATTGATTTTGATTTTTGTCATTTTGTATTGTTCTCCTTATGCGGATTTTAATTATATTAAGATTCTTCGACTTCACTACGCTTCGCTCAGAATGACGGTAAAAATCACTGGCGAGTGCGGAGATTAGTCGTATTGTTGTCCGTGAGACGGTAAGCGAGGGTGAGCGTACTACACGTACGTGACCCCGAGGGCATCCAGTCTTTAGGGCGAAAAGGACTGCGCTATACAAAGTCGGTTGCTTACTCTACTCTATAAAGTCGACAGACTTTGAACACTCCACTACAGACTTCACATACGCCATAATCGGCAAATGAACTTCGTGAGTTCTATATATTTCCATATCCGCCATAGAGTCGAATTGACAGATGAGCACGACGTCAAAACTACGGTCGGATCTCAATACGTCTACGCCCAACTGTATGTCTTTGAGCACGTCTATCTTGCCTTTCATTGACAAGAACTTTTGCTGTAGCGCAATAGCGTTTTGCTCGGTAGGGTCTTTTAATTTGTACATTACTACGTGTTTAACCATATAATACTCCTATTTTCCGCCAAACCATCTTCTCTTCTTCTTTGGAGCTTCGGCTTTTTCTGACGAGGTCTCTTGCTTATCTTTTGGGATATTATCCGTATCCTTTATTACCTCTTCTTCCGGTACGTCCATTAACAACAAATACTCCTGCGGATCTTCGCCTTTGTCAATAGCGTTGATACATGCAAGCACTTGTTCGCAACCGTTGGCTTTGAACTTTTTGTCGCAATGTTTTTTCCATTCTTTTTTGTCTTTTTTGTAATTTTCCAAAGCTATTGCCAAACGCTCTTTGTTGATAGCCGAATGAGCGTAACCGTTGGTTACCAAAAACTTGCTGTTTTTAGTCTCCACGTTGTTGGCGCTGTCTATGAGAAGTACGGGTATTTTACGCAACAACGCTTCGTAGGTAATTGCCGACGTAGGCGCGGATATAATGCAATCGGATATGTAATAAGCCCTCTCCATTTCATTTCCGCTCTTGACGAAATACACGTTGTTGGAGACGTTTAGTCCGTCTTTTTTACTCAACTTCTTAAATCTCTTTTCTATCGAAGAGTTGCCGCCGTCAACGACTATAAAGTTGTAATCTTTATTCTCGCACACGCTCTCCAACGCGCCGCAAAGATACTTTGATCCGTATCTTCCTCCTACCATCGTAATAATTGGCAATTCGTTGCGGATATTAAACTGCTTTCTGACGTCTTCTTTCGAGCGTTTTATCGTCGCAAGAGGCTTCAACGGCATGGCAATTAAGTAAATTATCTTTTCGTCTATACCCTTTTCTGTCAAAGCTTTTTTGCACTTTTTGGTAATGACGAAATATCCGTCTACGTCATGACTGATAAAGTTGTCTTGCAACGCATAGTCGGTAATCAATGCAAATATCTTGCCTTTCAAGTTGTACTTCTCTCTCGCCACGATCGCCTTATGCAGGGAATATTGAGTGGTACATATCACGTAATCGGCGTCGAACCTCATAGAGATATTGTCAAACTTGCGCCATCTTTGGAATGTCTCCGAATTTGCCTTAAAAGGTACGATATTGCCCTCGTTGTCTTTGTTGCGAGTTACTTCAGCCGTAGGCAAATTTATTACGACATTGTTGAGCGCGGGAGCGTATCTGTAAGTGAATTTGTACATTTCGTGATACGTCCGTATCAAACGGAAGTTGTCGTATCTCTTATCGGGCACTGCGACAACGTCATACTTGCCGTCGCTCTCGAAATAATCTTTGAGCGCCAGCGCCGACGTATCGTATAATTGAGAATAAATAATCAAAACAGTCTTTTTCATCTTCCCTTGTTCCTACACCCTTTTTCTCAAAATATCCAACTCTTCAAGTCTCTTGTCAGTGGGTATAAATATCCTTTGCTGAACTATCTTTGCGTCCTCTATCTCTATCATATCACTATCGTACATTTTGTCAATACTTAAAACGTCGTTCCAATATTTTGTGGGCGACAAAATCTCCAACTTATCTCCCTTTTTGAACCTATTGCGCATCTCGACTTCAAGCATACCGCTATCGTCGTGATAGCCTATTACTTGCGCGATAAACTCGTATTCGCACTTTGGCTGCGACGTGTCCAAACATACGTTGTCTTTGCTACCGAAATAAAATCCCGTCGTGTAATCTCTGTGCGAATTCTTATACAACTCGTCGGAAAGAAATGGCGGCAATTTAACGTCTTTGCCTTGCTCGTAATATAAATCTATTGCCTTGCGGTAGGCGTTTATTACACTCGCAACGTAATAAGGCGACTTCATTCTTCCCTCTACTTTGAACGAATATACTCCGCTGTCGGCAAGTTCTCCTACGTGAGCCAACATATTAAGGTCTTTTGAATTGAGAAGATACGTACCTCTTTCTTCCTGACCTATCGTAATAGGATTGCCGCCGCGTTTTGTCTCGACGATGGAATACTCCCATCTGCAAGCCTGTACGCAATCGCCTTTGTTGGAAGAGCGCCCCGTCAACGCATTGGAGAGCAAGCATCTACCCGAATACGCGATGCACATTGCGCCGTGTACGAAGGCTTCTATCTCAACGTCGCTAGGCAAAAACTCTCTTATCTCCTTGATATCGTCAAGAGAAGTTTCTCTTGCAAGCACCACTCTCTTTACTCCTTGATCTGCCCAAAATTTTGCCGAATACTTATTAGTCGTGTTGGCTTGCGTGGATAGGTGTATTTCAAGTTTTGGCGCTACTTCTCTGCAAAGAGCAAGTACGCCCGGATCACTGATAATAACCGCGTCTACTCCTATCTTTTCAAGGTCGACAAAATACTCTTTCAAGCCTTCAAAATCTTTGTTGTCGGCAAAAACGTTGGCGGCAACGTAAAGTTTTTTGCCCCTTGCATGAGTATACTCAACAGCCTCTTTCATACCCTCGCCGTCAAAATTTTTGGCATTGGCGCGCAAGCTGAATTTACTTCCGCCTACGTAGACGGCGTCTGCTCCAAAGTGCAACGCAGTCTTGAGTTTGCTCATGTCGCCTGCCGGCGCTAAAAGTTCGACTTTGTTCATACGTACTTCCTTTATGTATGTATTTCTCCATTCTATCAAATCACTGTTTATTATGGCTTGAGATTTCTCCATTACGGTCGAAATAACTTTAGACCACTCGTTTCACAAAACCGTAATGACCGCAATTCCGTTGCCTTGCTCAATGAGTTGCAACTCAATCCGCTCGTTTTCCTCGACGTACGCTAAGAATTCGCGCATGTTGCGGACTATAGTCCTGTGCTTGTGCGGAGGATAACCGTCCCCTTTGACAAGTCCCAAATACAACACGTCGTCGCATAGTACTATACCGCCATTTTCGATATGCGGCAACAGAAGTTCCAGCTGTCTTTTGTACGCCGACTTTGCCGCGTCGATGAATACGAAATCGTATGTTTTGCCTTCTATCACTTTTGGCAAAAGCACGTCGCTGTCTCCGTGATAGACCTTGATTCTATCCTCTATACCAAGGCGCGCCCAAAGTTCTTTTGCCCGCTTTATTCGCTCTTCGTCCTTTTCAATCGTGTCGATAACGCAATCAGACGACAATGCCATCACGCTTGACGAATAGCCTATCGCCGAGCCTATCTCCAATACACTTTGCGGACGGTATTTTGCAAAAATATCTTTAAGTACGACTTCGCACTCGTCGGAAAGTACCATTACAAACTGCTCTCTCGCCAAGTCGTGAATACCTTTCAAAATCTCCTCTTGCTCTAGCGTCATACGTCGTCCTCGTCGTCTTGAGGCTTTTCGCTCTTGCTGTGCTCTATCAAAAGCGGCAAAACCATTGGACGCTGTTTGAGCTTGTTTGCTATCATTCGCTCGAGCTTTCGTCTGACGTTATTTTTCAATCCGCCTCTGCTCTTCTCGTCTTTGTAACTCGACGTATCAAAGACGTCTTCAATCGTCATCTTGATTTTTTCCAAAAACTCATCTTCAAAGACGACTCCCCTCGAGAGAATGTCTATCGCGGTCAAAGCTCTGTTTTCTACGTCAATATCCAAAAGCGCAATGAGTACACCGTCGCTCGAGAGCTGTTTGCGTTCGCGGATTACCATACTGTCCACGTTGCTGTCTCCGTCGACGTATACCTCTCCTGCTTCTACGCTGTCAATAAACTGAATAGATTTTTTCTTGATAGCAATGCGGTTGCCTATGTCAACAAGGCGAATATTTTCTTTGGGTATGCCCAATGAAAGCGCAAGTTGTTCGTGCTTTTTGAGATGTCGGTATTCGCCGTGTACAGGTATGAAATACATCGGTTTGACAAGTTTAAGCATTAATTTGAGTTCGTCTTGACAAGCGTGTCCCGACACGTGCAATTGCTCAAGAGAACCGTAAAGCACCTTCGCTCCCCTGCGATACAAGTTGTTGATGAGCGTATAGACAGCCTTTTCGTTGCCCGGAATAGGCTGCGACGAAATTGCTACGACGTCATTATCCCCAATTACGACGGACTTATCTTCGCCGTTTGCCATACGCGTGAGCGCGCTCATAGGCTCGCCCTGCGAACCCGTGGAAATTATGCAAAGTTTTTGAGGCTCGAAATCCTTGATATCCTCAATATCTATGACGGTATTGTCCATATATTCAAGCATGCCAAGCTCTTTGGCTATCTCTGAAATCTTGACCATCGACCTTCCGTCGAAAGCCACCTTTCTGCCAACCTTCTCGCATATTCTAATGATTTGCTGAACTCTATTGACGTTGCTTGCAAAAGTAGCTATGATAATTCTCTTATCGGCGTGCGACTCGATTACTCTTTCAAGCGTAACGCCGACTTCTTTCTCCGAAATCGTAGTGCCGCTTTTCTCAACATTGGTGGACTCGCCCAACATCAACGCGACTCCCTTGTTGCCTATTGCGGCTATACGCGTTAGGTCTATGCTCTCGCCGTCAACGGGCGTGTAGTCTATCTTATAATCTCCCGTGTGGAAAAGCGTACCGCCGGGATAGCTAATAGCCAAAGCAAACGCGCCGAGTATGGAGTGCGTAACACTGACGAATTCAACGCTGAATGCGCCAATCTTCTTGACGTCGCCGTTCTTTACGACGTGCATTTTTGGCATATCCATCTTCTTTTCCGTCAATTTGTGCCTGATAAGCGCAATAGCAAGCGACGAGCCGTAAATAGGAATATTCCCGCACTCGGAAAGCAGATAAGGTATTCCGCCTATATGATCTTCGTGTCCGTGCGTGATTAATATAGCCCTAACCTTATCTAAATTAGCTTTGATATACGCAAAATCTGGTATAATCAAATCTATTCCCGGAGTATCGTCGACGGACGGAAAGGTCGAACCGCAATCGACGATGACTATGTCTTCGCCGAATTTGATTGCAGTCATATTCTTGCCTATCTCGCCTACTCCGCCTAAAAATGCGACTTCAAGCTGTTTGGGTTGTTTTGCCACAACTACTCCTTTTGTCTAAATATAAACGTGTCAAACCTCAACACTTAGGATTTTAAACTTAATTTATTATATTACGAGTATATTATATAATAAAAATAGACAAATGACAAGAAAATAGCCCACGCTTTTTATCGTATTAAAATATTTTTTGGCGGATAATAAAATTTTCTAGCGTAAATAATTATATTAAATCTAAATATAAAGTTATGTATTTAACCAACAACTCTGTCATTTCGCGCGTAGCCGAGAAATCTCGATCCGACTAGAGACCCATTCGACTACGCTACGCTTCGCTCAGTGTGACACATTCATGGCTAAATTTAACCTACTAAATGCTTACCCTAAAGTTATCCGGATGCATGCAAACGTAATGATTCGTCATATAATAGTCGGGCAAAGTGCCAATATCCGACCAGAAACAATCGGACTCGTAAGTCCTGATATCTCCAATCAACTTTGGAAAAATATCGTAAGAAAAGTCGCTTTTTCCCTCGGGAATATCTTTGAGAATACTTTTATCAAAAGCGTAAATTCCCATATTAATCAACCCCGACACGACAAATTTAGGTTTTTCTGCAAAAGCCGTGACAATACCGTCCTTCTCTTTTACAAGTCCGTAACCTCTTGCGTCGGGCATATATCTGACAGCCATACTCACTCTTGAAGTGTGCGAGTGATGGAAATTACAAAAGTCTTTGATATCTATATTACAAAGTCCGTCCGCCGACATTACCAAAAAGTCGTCGACAATAAAATCGCTTGCGTTCTTTACCCCGCCGGCAGTGCCCAATGGCTCGTCTTCCGCATAATAACAAAGCCTTGCGCCCAAATCTCTTCCGTCGCCAAAATAATCCATTATCATTTCGGCTTTGTATCCCACCGTGACGGCTATATCTCTTACTCCGCCTTCTACGAGATTTTCTATAACGTACTCCATTATCGGCTTGTCAATTATTTTTACGAGAGGTTTTGGCAAAGTATTTGTCAATGGTCTCAACCTGCTGCCCATTCCTCCCGCCATAATTATTGCTTGCATAAATTTCCTCCTCAGGTTGTTGTTGCTATTAGTCTATGGCAAATTAAGGAAATTATTCAAGACGGTATATTTGCAATAAATTTGCTGTCAATACGATAGATTATCGTATAATATATAAATAAATTCCATGATATTGAACAATGTTCAATAAGCAATTATGATTAATATATTAGTTATTGAACGTATACAATATTTAGCATCAATCAACTAATTTATGACACTATTATGCTCAAAATCATATTGAACAATGTTCAATAATATGCATTTTGAAGGTATTAAAGCAAATATTGTGAAAAAATACACGATATTATATTTTTATTTTTATATTATGTTGCCAATCGTGGTCTCAAGTGGTATAATAATACAGTATTAAATTATTAAATATATATGGCTCGCCTAAACGGCGAGTCGCAAGGAGTAAAAATGAGAGTTTATAATTTTTCTGCAGGTCCATCCATGCTCCCTATGGAAGTCTTGCAAGAAGCTCAAAAAGATTTTCTTGACTATGACGGAAGCGGCATGAGCGTATGCGAAATGAGCCACAGAAGCAAGTACTATGAGGCAATCAACAACGAATGTATAGCCCTTCTCAAAGAATTGATGGGCATACCCGAAGGCTACAGCGTAATCTTGGTACAAGGCGGCGCTTCCACACAGTTTGAAGCCATCCCCCTCAACCTCTTAACAGGCAGCGGCAAAGCCGACTACGTTGTAACGGGCAACTTTGCAAAGAAAGCGTACAAAGAGGCTATCAAGTACGGAGATATTGCAGTTGCAGGTTCTTCAGAAGACAAGAAATTCTCCTATATTCCAAAAAATCTCACAATAAGAGACGATATCGATTATCTCTATATTTGCCAAAATAATACGATTTTCGGAACAAGATATACCAAGCTCCCCGAGACCAAGGCAAATCTCGTAGCTGATATATCTTCCAACATTTTGAGCGAAAAAATGGACGTAAGCAAATACGCAGTACTCTACGCCGGCGCGCAAAAGAACCTTGCTCCCGCAGGCGTAACTATCGTCATTATGAAAAACGAACTCGTAACAGACGGTATGAAGATTTGTCCTACGATGCTCAAATGGAAGACGCAGGTTGAGAACAACAGCCTTTACAATACGCCTCCATGTTTCCCAATATATATGGCAATGTTGGTTCTTCGCAATCTTAAAAAGATCGGCGGCGTCGCTGAAATGCAAAAAATCAACGAGTATAAAGCAGGACTTCTCTATGACTTCATAGATAATTCTTCTTTCTTTACCAACAACGTAAATAAAGAGGACCGTTCGCTTATGAACGTGCCTTTCGTTACCCCGAGCGCAGATCTCGACGCGCAATTCGTAAAAGAGGCTACGGCAAGCGGTCTTGTATCCCTCAAGGGTCACAGACTCGTCGGCGGTATGAGAGCGTCTATCTACAACGCAATGCCTGTAGAAGGAGTTAAAACCCTTATCGAATTTATGAAGAAATTTGAACTTGCTAATAAATAAGAGGTACAAAAATGGTAGAAATACTTAAACTCAACGAAATAAGCAGTAAAGTGAGCGACATACTCACTGCAAATAAATACGCCGTTACGGCAGACGCAAAAGACCCAAAGGCTATTATCTTGCGTAGTTTCTCTATGCACGAGTACGATATGCCGTCAAACGTAATCGCAGTAGCAAGAGCGGGAGCAGGCGTAAACAATATTCCTATTGACGCAATGACTCAAAAGGGCGTGTGCGTATTCAACACCCCCGGCGCAAATGCAAACGCAGTAAAAGAACTCGTTATCTTTGCCCTTCTCGTCGCTTCGAGAAAGATTTATGAAGGTATTAATTGGACTCAAAATCTTGAAAAGGACGGCGCAGTCGCAAAACAAGTGGAAAAAGGCAAAAAGGCTTTTGTAGGTCAAGAGATATTCGGCAAGACGTTGGGTATCGTCGGACTTGGCGCTATCGGCAAGTTAGTTGCAAACGCAGTACTTGCTCTGGGTATGAAAGTAATTGCTTACGACCCATTCGTCACCTCGACCGACCTTGCAATAGAGCTTACGACGGATATCAACGAAATATACGCAAAGAGCGACTATATCACGTTGCACGTGCCCGCTACTCCGCAAACCAAAAATTCTATCAATAAAGATACGATCGCGCTTATGAAAGACGGCGTAAGAATAATCAACCTTGCGCGCGGCGAACTCGTCAACAACGAAGATATCAAGCAAGCAATCGCTAATAAAAAGGTTGCTAAATACGTCACAGACTTGCCTAGCGACGATATTCTCGGCGTAGACGGTATAATTACCATTCCGCACCTTGGCGCGTCTACAGCTGAAGCTGAAGACAACTGCGCTGTAATGGCAGCTAACCAACTCAAAGATTACTTAGAGAACGGCAATATAGTCAACAGCGTAAACTTCCCCAAGTTGCAAGCCGAAAGAAAAGGAAAATGCCGCGTATGCGTAATTTCCAACGACGTAGAAAACATCTTGTCGAAGGTATCGACTAGTCTCAAAAATAACGTTGGCATATCAAGCGCAACAAGAGGCAATATCTGCTACGTAATCGCAGACCTTTCAAGCGAAGCTGACTCTACCGCTATTGCAAAATTAAAGGAAGACGCATTGAGCGTAAGAGTAATATAATATAATATAATATAATATAATATAA
>CAMWQA010000064.1 GCA_947176265.1 uncultured Clostridia bacterium
GTTGCAAATACCCAAAGCCAATCCGTCTCTCTCGTAGAGCAACTTCATAACTTGCTCTGCAATACGCGGATTTCTAAAGGTCGTTGCGATAAACTTACCGCTGCCGTCAGGCTCGTCGCCGCCGCTGAATCCGCCCGGGAACGCAAGTATTTGCGATTCTTGCAAAGCCTTGACAATAGTCTGCGCGGAATCTTCTATATCCTTGGCCGATTGGTTTTTAATTATCAATATATTTGCTTTTGCGCCTGCTCTCTCGAATGCTCTTGCCGTATCGTATTCGCAATTTGTACCCGGGAATACAGGTATTAATACGCGCGGTTGAACGATATTTCTCGGCGCTTTGTCTACCTTTCTTGCGCAACAAATAAGGTTCTTAACTTCTCCGCTTGCCGGCGCAGTCGTCGGGAATACCTTTTCAAGTTTGCCTTCAAAGGAAGCCGCCGCGTCGTTCATCTTGAGTTCTTTGCCGCAAAGGTCTGCGGTATAGGTGCCGTTGAGAGTAGCGACCTTCTCTACGTCAAAGCCTTTCAAGTCGCTTATATCGTCGCAAAGTATAACGAAGTCGCCAAATGCAGGAGCAAACATATCTTGCGATATATCGTCCCAAACCGTGCCGAGTTTGTTACCCATACAAGCTTTGAATACGCTTGCGATAACGCCGCCCTCTTCGACTACGTTGCAGGCTTTTATCTTGCCGTTTGCCATTGCCTTGTTCATTGCTTTATAAAGCTCTAAGGTCTTTGCAAAGTCGGGGATGGAATACTCGTCCTTTGGTATAGCAACGTGATATATATTCTTTGCGCCCATATTCTCTGCAAAGGTATTGGTAACGATCTTGCTAGCCTTGCCTATACCCATTGCGAAAGATATGAGTGTCGGAGGTACGTCGATATGCTCGAAAGTACCGCTCATACTGTCCTTACCGCCAATTGCGCCTACGCCAAAGCCAATCTGCGCGTACAATGCGCCGAGCAATGCAGCCAAAGGCTGTCCCCATCTATCCTTGTCTTGGTTGAGTTTCTTAAAGAACTCTTGCAAAGACAGTCTTACTGTGTCTACGTCGATACCGCAAGCAACTTGCTTTGACAGCGATACCAATATGGAATATATTGCGCCTGTAAACGGCGACGCGCTCATAAGCTGAGGCGAACAGCCGTACGTCGATACCGTCGCGGTGTCAGTATGTCCGCTGACTGGAGGCTTGCATGCCATAGCTATTGCAGGAGTGAGTTGATACTTACCTCCAAACGGCATAAGTACGCTTGACGCGCCAATCGTGCCGTCAAACATTTCGCCAAGTCCCTTGGTCGAGCAGACGTTGAGTCTTGCAAGCTCATTCTTAACAGCCTCTGCAAACTCCCCTTTGTCAAAGAGCTTTTGCGTATCTTGGTTGATACTGTCCATATAATTCGTGACTTTCTCGACAACGCGAGCGTCTTGCATTTGCTTAACTCCGTTGGTGTCAAGGAAAGATCTCTTCAAGTCAACTATGCAATTGCCTGCATAGAACATTCTCATTCTGCCGTTGTCGGTAACTTCCGCAACTGCCGTGGCAACAAGGTTTTCCGTCTTGGCGTATTCGATAAATTTGTCAACGTCTTTTTTGTCAAGTACGACTGCCATTCTCTCTTGCGACTCGGATATTGCAAGTTCAGTACCGCTCAAACCTTCGTATTTCTTTGGTACTCTGTCAAGGAATATATCAAGACTGTCTGCAAGTTCTCCGATTGCTACGCTGACGCCGCCTGCGCCAAAGTCGTTGCACTTGACGATAAGCGTAGATACGTCCTTGTTGCGGAAAAGTCTTTGTATCTTTCTCTCGGTAGGCGGATTACCCTTTTGAACTTCTGCGCCGCATACTTCGACGGATTTTTCCGTATGCGCCTTAGACGAACCCGTTGCGCCGCCGCAACCGTCTCTACCGGTCTCTCCGCCGAGGAGAACTATAATATCTCCCTCGACCGGCTTTCTTCTGACGACGTTTTCCTTTGGAGCGCCTGCTATTACGTAACCCGTCTCCAATCTCTTTGCCTTATAATTCTCGTGATACATCTCGGCAACAAGTCCTGTAGAAAGACCTATTTGGTTGCCGTAGCTGGAATATCCGGCAGCAGCCGTCTTTGTGATAACTCTCTGCGGAAGTTTGCCCTTCAAAGTAGCGGCAATATCTTCGGTAGGGTCTGAACAACCCGTAACTCTCATTGCCTGATATACGTAAGTTCTACCCGAAAGCGGATCTCTGATTGCTCCGCCAAGACAGGTAGCCGCTCCGCCAAACGGCTCGATTTCCGTCGGGTGGTTGTGCGTCTCGTTCTTAAACATAATGAGCCACTTCTCAGGTTTGCCGTCCACGTCGACGTCAACCTCTACGGAGCAAGCGTTGATTTCGTCGCTTACGTCGAGATTGTCGAGTTTGCCCATCTTCTTGAGCTTTTTGACGGCAATAGTAGCTATATCCATAAGACACGGATACTTATCTTCTCTCTTTGCATTGAATTCTTTAAATAAATCGCGGTATAAATCAAGCGCCTTGCCTACGTGCGGATTGTTGCTGTCGACGTCAATCTTTGTAAGTTCGGTTGCAAAAGTCGTATGACGGCAATGGTCCGACCAATAGGTGTCGATTACCTTGATTTCGCTCTCTGTGGGATTGCGCTTTTCGTCCTTGAAGTAATCGCGTACGAAAATCAAATCTTTTTCGCTCATAGCGAATCCGACCTTCTTATGATATGCGCAAACTTCTTCGTCGCTCATATTGATAAAGCCTTGGATCGTAGGTACGGTAAGATTTTGTACGACTTCTTGTTGCAAAGTGTCGGGAATCTCCATAGAACCCTCTCTGCTCTCAACGGGATTGATAAGATACTTGCGTACTCTGTCAAACTTCGTCTCGTCAACGCCCTTGAACGCATAAAGTTTTGCGCACTTGATGAGCGGTCTTTGCGACATAGAGAGCAACTGTACGCATTGCATTGCGCTATCTGCTCTTTGGTCGTACTGTCCGGGAAGGTATTCGACTACCAACGTCTTATAGCCGTCAAGATTAGGCAAGCTCTCATACAAATTGTCGACGGGAGCTTCGCTGAATATAGTCGTCTTGGCGCTTGCATAAATAGTCTCGTCAAGATTTTCGATATCGTATCTGATAAACTCTCTTACGTCTTCGACAGCTATGCCAAGCACGTTTTTGATATCGGAAGAAGTCTTCTTAGCCGATACGTTGTACCCTTCTTTTTTCTCTACGAAAATTCTCTTTACCATTTGTCTATCCTTTATATTTAATATATCAATATTAATTTTATTTCTTTATTCCTATATCACTACGACAGAAGCAACCGTCAAAGTGTATTTTACCAACTGCTTCGTACGCCTTGGCTCTTGCTTCGTGTATATCCTTACCCTTTGCCGTTACGCCAAGCACTCTTCCGCCGCTCGTAACGAGCTTGCCGTCCTTAATAGCCGTGCCGGCATGGAAAATCAATATATCGTCTGCAACGTCGCCAATCGTGATTTCCTTGCCCTTTTGATAGCTCTCGGGATAACCGCCGCTTGCCATAACTACGCATACGCACGCGCCGTCAGACCACTCAATATTTATCTTATCCAAAGTTCCGTCGACTACTGCGTTGAATATATCGCAAAGATCGGTTTTAAGTCTCGGCAATACAACTTGCGTTTCTGGATCGCCAAAACGAGCGTTATACTCAACTACCTTTGCGCCGTCGTCTGTTAGCATAAGTCCAAAGTAAAGCACTCCTTTGAATGTCCTACCCTCTTTATTCATTGCGTCAACAGTCGGCAGAATGATATTGTTCATAACTTCTTCTTCGACTTCTTTGGTATAAATAGCCGACGGAGAGAACGTACCCATTCCGCCCGTGTTGAGACCTTGGTCGTTGTCGTAAGCTCTCTTGTGATCTCTTGCGTTGACCATTGGGATAATAGTCTTACCGTCGCAGAAAGAAAGTATCGACACTTCCTGTCCTACCATAAATTCTTCGACGATGACTTTTTTACCTGCATCCTTGAACTTGCTGTCAATCATCATTTCTTTGGCGGCAGTAAGTCCCTCTTCCTTGGTATTGCAGATTATTACGCCCTTGCCAAGAGCAAGTCCGTCAGCCTTGACGACAAGCGGATATTTTGCCTTTGCAAGATACTCCACCGCCTTGTCGTAGTTGTCAAACTCTTCGTAATTGGCGGTAGGTATACCGTACTTTTTCATCAAGTATTTGGAAAAACCTTTGCTTGCCTCAATAATTGCGGCGTTGGCTCTCGGTCCAAAAGCTCTGTGTCCTTTCTCCTCTAATCTGTCGACTAAACCGGCAGCCAATGGATCGTCAGGCGCAACGACAGTCAACTCTATATCCTTGTGCTTGTCCACAAAGTCGACTATTGCGTCAAAGTCCATTACGGATATTGGTACGCACTCTGCTATTTGACTTATACCGCCGTTGCCCGGCAAACAGTAGATTTTGTCCACTTTCGGGCTCTTTGCAAGCGACCAGCATATCGTGTGTTCACGACCGCCGCTACCAATTACTAATACGTTCATATTTACTCCTTTACGGATAGAGATTTCTCCACTACGGTCGAAATGACAATATATATCCGTAACTAATCAATTTTATCTGTTACATTATAAACTTTAGAGATTAGTGTTTAAAATGTCTATCTCCACTAAAGATCATAGATATACCATACTTATCGCAAGCGTCTATCGAAAGTTGGTCCTTGATACTTCCGCCCGGTTGCATGATAGCAACTATACCGCCCTCGTGAGCCGCCTCTACGCAATCGTCGAATGGGAAGAACGCGTCGGAAGCAAGTACTGCTCCGTGTGTATCCGTCAACGAATGGGCAATTGCTTGCTTGGTTGCTCTTATTCTATTTACTTGACCGCCGCCGATACCGAGGATAGTCTTGTCCTTTGCGATTACGATAGCGTTGGACTTGGTGTGCTTAACTACCGTCATAGCAAAGATCATATCTTCGATTTGAGCCTCGGTAGGTTGGGCCTTGGTAACTACTTTGCATTTATCCTTGTTGACAACCATTCTGTCAAACTCTTGTACCAAAAGACCGCCGACAACTTTCTTCATATCGTAACAATTATTGGGTACGGCTTTCATTATGCCCGGCAACTTCAAAAGTCTGATATTTTGCTTTTGCTTGAGTATTGCCAAAGCCTCGTCCGTAAAGTCGGGAGCCACTACTATCTCTATAAATATCTTGTGTATCTGCTCTGCCGTCTCCTTGTCGATCGTGCGGTTGGCAGCTACGATACCGCCGAATATAGAAGTCGGGTCTGCTGCGTTAGCCTTGAAGAAAGCCTCGCTTATCGTCTTTGCGGTAGCAACTCCGCACGGATTTGCGTGCTTAACGGCAACTACGGTAGGCTCGGAAAATTCACGAAGCAAATCCAAAGCGCCGTTGGTGTCGTTGATATTGTTGTACGACAACTCTTTGCCGTGCAACTGCTGAGCCACAGCGAGCGAACACTCTACGTCAAACGCCTCTTTGTAGAATACCGCGTTTTGGTGCGGGTTCTCGCCGTATCTCATATCTTGAGCCTTATCGAATGCCATAGTAAACTGTTCGGGGAACTCAATGTCGAGCTTTTGACGCAAATAGTTGGCAATCAAAGTATCGTAGTAAGAGGTATGTTGATATACCTTGTACATAAGATAGAACTTAGTCTCTTTGGTGATACCGCCGTTCTTGAGTTCGTCAAGTACCTTAGCGTAGTCGGCAGGGTCTACCATAACGGCAACGTCTTGATAGTTCTTTGCCGCGCTTCTAAGCATAGTAGGTCCGCCTATATCGATATTCTCTATTGCAGTCTGCAAATCTATGTTAGGCTTTTTAACAGTCTCTTTGAATGGATAGAGGTTGACGACGACGATATCTATCGGGTCGATATTCATACTTGCAAGGAATTCCATGTGCTCCTTGTTATCTCTCATTGCCAAAAGACCTGCGTGTACCTTTGGGTGCAAGGTCTTTACTCTGCCGTCAAGACACTCGGGGAATCCCGTAACGGAAGATATATCAACCGCTTTTACGCCAGCCGTGTTGAGTACCTTTAAAGTACCGCCGGTTGAGATAATCTCATAACCGCAATCAATCAAACTCTTTGCCAATTCTACAATACCCGTCTTATCGGATACGCTGATAAGCGCTTTCTTTGCCATATTTACTCCTGTCGAGGCTTTTGTTAAGTTCGCAAGATAATCTTACTGCCGATTTATCCGATAATCTCGTCTACGCATTTTGACGTACATCCAGTACGCCTGCAATGCCTATCCTTATTATCGAAGAAATCGTCGACGCAATCTTATTCTTGCTCACTTAAGCAACGCCTCTAAAATTTATTCTTTATTAGTTTCTATTTTTTATATCTTTATTATCGTTATATTTATATCGTATTTATCTGTCATTTCGAGCGAAGTCGAGAAATCTAATACTTTATTCTCTGCACAACTTTGCAACGACGCTCGGCAAAAGTACGTGTTCGACTTCGAGTATCCTCGCTTGCAATGTATCGGGAGTGTCGCCATCTTTGACTTGCACTTGCTCTTGCGCAATAATCTTGCCCGTATCTGCGCCGTAGTCTACGTAATGCACGGTACAACCGCTGACCTTGTCGCCGCTTGCCAGCACGCTCTTATGCACGTTGAGTCCGTACATTCCCTTGCCGCAATGCTTGGGTATAAGCGATGGATGAATATTGATAATCCTTCCTTCGTATTCGTCTACCAACGCAGGCGTGACTATAGCAAGATAACCTGCCAAAACAATAAGGTCAATATCATAACCTTTAAGGTATTCTATTATCGCTTTATCTCTTGTCTCGTTGTCGCCGTAGTCTCTTGCTTTAAAGGTCTTGTAATCTATGCCGTGCCTTTTTGCGCGCTCGATTGCAAATATTCCCTCTTTGTTGGTAACTACCGCAACTACCTTGCCGTCTATCAAACCGCTTAAAGTACCGTCAATGACAGACTGCATATCGCTACCGCTACCCGATGCAAATACTGCTATGTTCTTCATACTCACCCAAATAATTTATACATATAATGAGATATGCCCTGCAAAATTGCAAGGCACACCTATCAAAGTTCTACTTGTCCGTCCTTATTTGTAACTTCGCCGATTACGTAAGCCTCTTCGCCGAGAGCTTTGAGTTCTTCGACTACCTTAGCCGCAATAGACTTATCTACCGCAAGCACCATACCGATACCCATATTAAAGGTATTGCACATCTTTCTGTCGTCAATGCCTGCAATCTCTTGCAATGCCTTGAAAATTCTAGGCAACGGATAACTGCTTCTGTCAATCTTGACGCCCATACCGCTTGGGATAATTCTCGGAACGTTCTCAATGAATCCGCCGCCCGTGATATGCGCGATACCTTTGATTTCAAACTTCTCTATCAAAGACAAAATCGTCTTGACGTATATCTTCGTGGGAGTAAGCACCAATTCTGCCGGAGTGCATCCAAGCGTTGCGTTAAACTTGTTGAGGCTTTCTTTGTCCTCGCCGAAAAGTTTGCGTACCAACGAATAGCCGTTGGAATGTATACCGCTTGAAGCGATACCTACCAATGCGTCGCCGACCTTGATATTCTTTCCGTTGATTATCTTGTTCTTCTTGACGATACCCACGGAAAAACCTGCGATATCGTATTCGTCTTTTGCATAAAATCCCGGCATCTCGGCAGTCTCGCCGCCTATCAATGCGCAACCTGCCTGTCTACAGCCCTCGCTTACGCCCTTGACAATCTCGGCTACCTTCTCAGGCACTAACTTGGAAAGCGCAATATAGTCGAGGAACAAAAGAGGTTTTGCGCCTTGGCAAACGATGTCGTTTACGCACATAGCCACAGCGTCGATACCTATCGTGTCGTGCTTGTCCAACACGAATGCGTATTTAAGTTTTGTTCCCACGCCGTCCGTACCTGCAACCAAGCAGTCGGAATCTTCTTTATCGCCTAATGCGTAAAAACCGCCAAAACTTCCCAAATCGCCAAGCACGCTTTCGTTGTACGTCGTCTTGACGTATTCTTTCATCAACTTGACCGCCTTGTAGCCAGCTTCTACGTCCACACCTGCGGACTTGTAATCTATTGCCATAAATCTACTCCTTAATATCTTAATAAATTTAAATCGTATATCTGCGAAGATTATTTGGAAAGTCCCATTCTCTTCATCATTTCTCTATAACCCTTGTCAACGTCGTCCATATCTCTTCTAAATCTGTCCTTGTCAAGCTTCTCGCCCGTCTTAGCGTCCCAGAAACGGCAAGTGTCGGGAGAAATCTCGTCAGCAAGGATAATTTGTCCTTTAAATCTACCGAATTCCAACTTGAAGTCGATGAGCTCTACTCCGATCTCGCTGAAATACTTCTTCATAAAGTCGTTGACCTTAAAAGCAAGTTCTTTTATTTTTTCAATCTCTTCTTTGGTAGCCAATTTGAGAGCCAACGCGTGATAATCGTTGATGAGCGGATCTCCCAAATCGTCGTTCTTGTAGCTAAACTCTATTATCGTAGTTGCAAGCTCCGTACCTTCTGCAACGCCGTATCTCTTTGAGAAAGAACCTGCCGCTCTGTTGCGGATAATAACTTCGAGCGGAACAATCTCCACTTTCTTAACGTAAGTCTCTCTCTCGTTGATTTCTTCAACGTAGTGAGTAGGTACTCCGTTTGCTTCCAAAAGTCTAAACATATGATTGCTGCACACGTTGTTTACGACGCCTTTGCCCATAATCGTACCCTTTTTGAGTCCGTTGAACGCCGTAGCGTCGTCTTTGTACGATACGAGCACGATATCGGGATCTGTCGTAGCGTATACTTTCTTTGCCTTGCCTTCATAAAGTTGAACGGTCTTTTCCATAATTCAATTTAACTCCTTTTGCAGTTTTTCGTCTTCGTTTTTAATTTTTTCTGCCATACTAATTTTATAGTCTTGCATTTTTTTCATAAGGGTGGGATATTTGACTGAGAGTATTTGCACAGCAAGCAATCCTGCGTTGAGTCCGCCGTTGATAGCTACGCAAGCCACGGGGATACCCGACGGCATTTGTACCATCGAAAGCAAGCTGTCAAGTCCGTCCATAGTCGAGCTCTTGACGGGCAAACCTATTACGGGCAACGGCGTATACGCCGCTATTACTCCGCCGAGATGAGCGGCTTTACCTGCCGCGCAAATAATGACTTCGATATTATTGTCGATTGCGCTCTTTGCAAAGTCGTGCGCCATATCGGGGGTGCGGTGAGCGGATATAACTCTGACTTCCGCTTCCACGTCAAACTTTTTGAGAATTTCAATAGTGGGTTTTACTACGTCAAGGTCGCTTACGCTACCCATTACGATTGCTACTTTCGGCATAACAAACACTCCTTTTTAACATAATTTATATAAATATAAAATTACACCAATATATTAACACATATTAAAGAAAAATTGCAAGGATTTTGTCGATATAATTCTTTGCATTTTTTCGGGTTATTTTTGCAAAATATGCTTAAATATAGACTAAATGGATAATTGAGTTATCAACACCCTATTTCGGGCGCAATTTCGCATATATATGCGCCTTTTTACCACTTATCCACATACTTATCCACATCGAAGTAAAGTTATCCACACTTGAAAAACTTCAAAAATGTGGCGCTAGGGTTGATTTTGCGTTATTATTTTCCGTTTTAACAACTGCAAAAATATGGACGAAATCGGATAAAATTTCTTTATCTTTATAATGAAAAAAAACGACGCGACTCATCGCCGCGTCGTTTATATCAACTATATCTTAGAGCTTCTTTGCAATCTCTTTCAAGAAATCTACGGTATTGAGCTTATGCACTTGCTTGTCGCCCTTATAAATCGCGGCAAGGTCGCCTGTCATATATCCCTCTTCTATGGTGTCGATTGTAGCTTTGTCGAGCTTGTCGGCAAAAGATACGAGTCCGTCAATGCCGTCGAGTTGACCTCTCTTTCTAAGTCCGCCCGACCAAGCGAATATCGTAGCCACGGGGTTAGTGGAAGTCTCCTCCCCTTTCAAGAACTTGTAATAGTGTCTCGTGACCGTGCCGTGCGCCGCTTCGTACTCGTAATTGCCGTCGGGAGACACCAATACCGAAGTCATCATTGCAAGCGAGCCAAACGCTGTTGCAACCATATCGCTCATTACGTCGCCGTCATAGTTCTTGCACGCCCAAATCATACCGCCGCTCGAGCGCACTACTCTAGCGACTGCGTCGTCGATAAGCGTATAGAAGTACTCAATTCCTGCTTTTTGGAATTTTTCCTTATATTCGCTGTCAAAAATCTCTTGGAAGATATCCTTAAATCTATGATCGTACGTCTTGGATATAGTATCTTTGGTAGCAAACCAAAGGTCTTGTTTTGTATCCAAAGCATAGTTAAAGCAACTACGCGCAAAGGACGATATGCTCTTATCGGTGTTGTGCATACCCATAACTACGCCAGAAGTCTTGGCGTAATCAAAAATTTCAATCTCTCTCTTGCCGTCTTCGTCCTCGATGACAAGTTTTGCGTTGCCACCCTTCTTGACGTATCCTTCTACGTCCTTATATATATCGCCGTACGCGTGACGGGCAATAGTAATTGGCGACGTCCAAGTGGGAATATACGGTGTGATACCCTTGACCATGATCGGCGCTCTGAATACCGTGCCGTCGAGAATTGCTCTGACCGTGCCGTTGGGACTCTTCCACATTTGAGTAAGATTATACTCTTTTACCCTTTGAGCGTTGGGAGTGATTGTCGCGCACTTTACGCCTACGCCGTATTTTTTGATAGAGTTGGCAGCGTCTACGGTAATTTTATCTCCCGTCTTCTCTCTGTTGACAAGTCCCAAAT
>CAMWQA010000065.1 GCA_947176265.1 uncultured Clostridia bacterium
TTCACAGGCAGTCAGTAAAAGTATACCTT
Source organism: uncultured Clostridia bacterium (assembly GCA_947176265.1). GTDB lineage: Bacteria > Bacillota > Clostridia > Christensenellales > UBA3700 > RACS-045. Next base: position 30 of record CAMWQA010000065.1, read on the forward strand.
TTTTGGAATAAGTAAGTATCTGTCATTTCGAGGGAAGTCGAGAAATATCAATCCAATAAAAGCGTACTTTAAGGAGCGTTGAATATGCAAAATCTAAAGAAAAGAAAATCAACAAAATATATCGTCATTGGCATAGTGGCATTGTTGTGCATTGCCATTGCCTTGGCGAGTGGATCGCAGTCGTTTAGCAGTATGGAAAACCATGCGATTGTTACGCCTACCGCGGCCGCAACGCTGAACAGTACGTACGGCTCGTTCTTTCAAGGTTCTACTTATACGTATACCGACATAACCAAAGTACAAGATATACGTGCGGGTCGCACAGATAGCGATACGACTACTCAGACCGTTGATTTGTCAAAAAACCACGGTACAAAAGAAAACCCTTACGTCATCGACAGCGTGGCAAAATGGAATGCTTTTGCAAAAGATATGGGCGATACAAAAAATGGGATTACCGACTTTGGCAAGGACGATTATTTCGTGCTTGCAAAAGACTTGGATTTCAGTTCGCCCGCTACGTTTACTCCCGTAAATCATTTTGAAGGTACGTTTTACGGTTTGGGACATACGATTTCCAACGTCTCGATAGACGGAACGGGCAAAACAAACGGTTTGTTCAGTTACGTTCGCGACGGAGTAATAACTGACGTTAAGAATATAAATTTTACGATTACCAACCCTGCGAATAATTGCGGCGGTATAGTGGGTTATTCGCATACCGCAACTATTCTCAACTGTCACACAAAAGTCACTTTTTCAAGCGATAAACAATCGACGGGCTCAATAACTGTCGGCGGTATTATAGGAGGCGTCTATGATAGATACGGCGATAGCGCTACTCCTACGTCGCCCGAAGAAACTGCGTTTATTTATAGATGTTCGTCGGACGTTAATATGCCGGGATTGAATGCAAGCTATGATATGCAAATTGGCGGCCTTGTCGGTCAAGTATGGCGCAAAGGCGCATTAACGATGTTGGATTGTTACGCCGATATGGATCTTGGAAAATTGACGGTAGGAGGTAATAATCTTCCTTGCTATGTCGGCGGACTAGTAGGTATTATATCGGAGTGCGGAGATATAACGATCGAGAGTAGCGCAACAAAAGCTAATTACAGCAATATGAGCAATACAAAGCCAAGTTTGTTTTCCGGACTGGCTACGATATGGGTTTCGGCGGGAGCAACAGCCTATGGCCCGAAGAATATAAAAGTTCACGACGTATTTGTGCAAGGCGAAGGCGATAGTCAAACGCTTTATCCGGCGATAGCGTGGGATGAATGTATCAGTAGATTTAATACTATCACAACGCTTGATTTGGACAACGTGCAGTACGCCGGTAGCTATTCCAATATGTGGACAAAAGGCAATACTAATCATAGAGTCGATTATTTCAACGACGACGCCAACGTCAATAGGCAAGCTGACGTAGATACATTATGGAGCAATGCGCAAGCTGCTATGAACGATTCGATATGGACGAACAAAAGCGTATTGAGTTCTACTTACGATTATACAATCGACACGTCTCCTACAATCAACAAATTACCTCCAAAGCAATTCGCCGTAGAATTCTATAATCTCAAGAGTACTTTAGACAATCCAACCGACGTGAGCGCAATCAAGTACGACTACGACACTACGGGTATCGCTTTGGATACGCCGACTGCGGCAGACGACAATCACGATTTCGTAGGTTGGACGTTGGATAAGAGCGGAAATGGAGATGTATTTACAACCTTGCCTGACAATGCGTACGGCGATTTGAAGTTGTACGCGGTATGGGATAATCCCAATGCAACGGCAAGCGTCACGGTCTACAATAGCAAGACGGCGGATAATACCGCTACTTTGGAATACGGTACGGGCAATATCAAGTTGACGGCTACGGCAGACGGACCGGGAATGACTAACCCGACAAAGTCATTTAAGTGGTACAAAGATACAGCGACTACCGCAACGGGAACCGGAGATTCGATCACGTTGACCAAAGTCAAGGAAAGCGGAGATTATTATCTTGAATATACGTTGCAAGACTCTTTGGAACCGCTTTGGATCCACAAAGAGAAATTGACTGACGAGACAAAAGTTACGATAACCAAAGGACAGTTGTCTATCAAAAAGTTTGAGATAGATGCAAAGACTCCGCCTTATGTGGGAATTACGCTCGGGCAATTGGATATTGACGTCGAAGTAAAAGACAGCGCCGGAAAAGACGTTGCGATTAATACGGCAGTTTGGGAAGCGCGCAGCGCTCAAGTCAAAGAAGGTACCAACGATACTTTCAATATAGTAGTTACCCCAACCGACGCCGACAACTATGCGGTTGCGACGCTGCTCGTTTCGTTTGAATCGGAATATCTCAAACTTAAGTTTGATTTAGATTCGGAGATTAAGGGCGAAACTTTGGAAGTGAATTTGGAATACGATAATGCATATTCCGCTAAGAAAATTGTCGATATGTATTTGGAGGAGTTTAAAAAGAGAATAGACCCTAAAGATGCGTTGTACAATCCGTTATACTCATCGATTGAGAATAAGGCTCCGTATTTTGACGGGGTGGAAATCACGTCGTTCAACAAGGGTTTAACCGACGTAAAGACTCCGCAAACAATAACCGTGACGTTCTTCGATCGCAACTACAACATTACGTTTGATCTTAACGGCGGCGAAGGAACAATCGCTTCGCAAACTCGCAAGTTTAATCAAAGATTGCTTCCGTTTGCCGATCCAACGAGAGACGAACACGTATTCAAAGGTTGGAAATACGATGATAAGGACGATCTTGGCAACAAGGTCGAAAAGTATTGGGATATTGACGTAGACAGAGTCAAGGGAGATTTGCATCTTACTGCCGATTGGTTTAAGGCAAAACTTACATTAGATTATATAGAAGTCGAGACCAAGGTTGGCGGTTACAGCGCTTTGTCAGTACTTGATGCGGAAGATTTGGAAGTCATAGCGCATTATACCACAGATTCTCCCGACATCCCGACGTATGAGCAAAAGCTTAGATTCGGATCAGCCAACGGCGGATACGATATCGTTTATTCAAGCAGCGACGGCAAGTTGCACGTCAATAGTCCGGATATTACCGTTACGTACAAGTACGGCAACGTGACGAGAAACAAAGCCGTGACGCTGACAGTCAATCCGATATTGCTTGACAAGGAGATAAAAGATAACGGAGTTACCTTTGAAGACCGTACCGTTAAGTACAACGGCAAAGCAAAAGAAATAGGCAAGGTCAAGGGTAATTTGCCGATACAAATAAGCGACGTTCAATACGAGTATTGGATTGGCGGAAATATAGTAGATAAGGCTCAAGTTATAGAAGTTGGTTTGTATACCGTAAGAGCCAAGTTTACAGTCAATGATCCCGATTACGCTGCAAGCGATTTGGAGGCTAAGCTCGTCATCAGCAGAACCGAAGGCGAAGACGATGACGAAAACAACGAAGGCGGCGGAAGCGGAACTATTGACGATATATTAAACAAGATCAGACAAATACCGCTCTGGCAATTGATAGCAAGTATTATATCTATAATATTGATTATCATATTCTTGTCCAAGACGGCAGGATATGAGAGCAAACGCAAAAAGTTTAACAAAAAGGCAGATAAACTCGAAAGCAGTATGTATGCGGCAACGTTCCTTGGATTGGCGTTCTCGGCATGGACGGCGATAGCTTGCACACTTATGGGATTGGCAGTTGCAAGTCTTGTAATTATGCTTATCGCCAAGAGCAGAGCTAACAAAGCCGAAGAAAACTACGAAGAGTGCATGGAGGAACACAACCGCAATAAATCCGAATTTGACGAGCGCAAGAGAGAAGAAGAATACGCGCGCAGAGACGACGAATATCGCCGTCGCAACGATGAGTACGACCGCCGTAGAGACGAGGACTTGCAAGCTTTGATTATGCGTATGTTTAGCGGTGGCGCAGGCGGAAACATGGGGCAAGGCGGATACGTCTTCCAGCAAGGTATAGGAATAGACGATATGCGCGGACTTATATCCGAGACAGTCACGGCGCTTTTGCCAAGTATGCAACAAGCTCTTCCGCAACAAGCTTCCACTAATGACGAAGTAATCAAGCAAATTATCAAGACGCAAGAGGATCTTGCTCACAATCAAGATTTGCTTATGCAAAAAATGTCGGAGCAGTCAACCGAAAGAATTGTCGAGAGAGAAGTTTCCGCAAACAATGCAAACGATGAGACAATCAAGAGTCTTATCGAAGGACAAAAGGCAATCATGCAAAGACTTGTAGATTTGTCTTCGATGCAAAGTACTCAACCGCAAGTGCAAGTAATCGAGAAAGAAGTGCCCATCGAGAAGATAGTGGAAAAAGTCGTCGAAGTTCCTGTCGAGGTGGAAAAGATTGTCGAGAAAGAAGTCGTCAAGGAAGTACCTGTCGAGAAAATCGTCGAAAAGGAAGTAATCAAAGAAGTTAAGGTAGCGGCGCCGGCTAAGCCAAAGAAAGAAGTTGCGCCAAGACTTACGCTTGACGAAGCATACGCATTGCTTTCTAAACAGCAAAAGAAATACTTTGACGGATTGAGAGAGTATGCGCTTTCCAAACCGGGCGTAAAAGAGAAGACGTCGACCTACGCAATTACAATCGGACAGTCTACGGTAAATCCACTCTTGAAGTTGACGATAAAGAAAGATATGACGGTAGCGCTCTTCAAGATGGAAGACGAATATCTCAAAGACATCAAGAGAGACGCAAGCGGAGACGGAACGAAGATCAAAGTAAAAGAGACGGAAGTAATGATATCTGACGAACAAGCTTGCAAGGCTGCAAAGAATATGATTGATCTTCGCGAAGACCAAATTGAAAGGTATCAAGATTTGCTTAAAGAGCAACGTGCGATGAGCAAAAAGAAGTAGAACACGACCGCGTATATCGGCGCGCCTTCCATCCTAACGTCGGGACTAAGGAAGTCGACGTGTACGACAAGTACACTTGACGACTTTGCTTCGCCCTAGCACGGATGAAAATCACACCAATCTCCGCACTCGAAAGATACTTTATTCAAGCGGATAAAACAGAAAAGAGCAGTAGTGTGAACTATTGCTCTTTTATCATTCATTATAGGTCGTCTACGTCTTGCGTTGGCGCGCTATGGTCGTTGTATGCCGGCGTGCCTGTGTACGCGCCGTTGACATCATAGCTGCTCGAGAGCGATTTTTGGTTGTCTACCGTAGATTTTGAGTTGAGTTTTTTGAGTTTCTTTTTCATAACTTTTGTTCCTTTAATAGTTTAGTATATTGATTATATCCGTTAATTTATTCTAATATACTTTAACGTGTAATGCGTTTGGCGAGGGACGAGACTCTCACTTTAAACGTGTCATTCTGAGCGGAGCGAAAACGTAGTTTGAGTATAGTCGAAGAATCTCTGATAAAGATACCGATTATATAAGTCCCGACTAAATGTAGCAAAGCGGAATCACGTTTGATTGGGAGTAGTGCAACTTTGAAAATCTAAAAAATATTTAAAATTTTTTGAAAAAACTCTTGACAAGAGTTGACGAAATAAATATAATGTTAGCGTAGGATAACTTTTATCTTATATTTTTAAAAGCTAAAAGTTAGTCTAAGATAACTTTGGAGGGTATATGCAGTTATTATCTTCGCCAATAGGCAAGCAGGTCAAGATAGTTGAAGTGACTACTGACGAGAAGACGAAAAACCGATTGCAGAATATAGGCGTAATAGTGGGTAGCAACGTAGTGGTGTTGCAATCTAACTTTGGCGATATTATCGTCAGGGTACGCGATTGCAGAGTTGCGATGAACAAGGACGTCGCAAAGCATATCATAGTGGAGGCGCAAAATGAAGAAATCACGACAGACGAGACCAAGTGATATAAAAGTTGCATTGGCAGGCAATCCCAATTGCGGAAAGACTACGCTATTCAATGCATTGACGGGCGCGACTGCGCACGTAGGCAACTGGACTGGCGTTACCGTTGAGAAGTTGGAAGGCACGTACAAAGACAAGAAGAGCGATATCAAAGTCGATATTGTCGATTTGCCGGGTATCTATTCGCTTTCGCCGTATTCTCCCGAAGAAGTTGTATCGCGCGATTACGTGCTTTCGGGAGACACCGACGTAATACTCAATATTATAGACGCAACCAATTTGCAGCGTAACTTGTATTTGACTACGCAATTGTTGGAGATAGGTATGCCTATGGTCGTTGCGCTCAATATGGCAGACTGTTTGACGGCAAACGGCGAACGCATAGACGTCAAGACATTGTCGCAAAAGTTGGGAGTTCCCGTTGTCGCTATATCTGCGCTCAAACAAAAAGGACTCAAAGAACTTATGCAAGCCGTCAAAGAGCAAAAAGGCGCAAAGAGAGAAGGCGTATCCTTTATATCTTCGGGCATTCTCAAAGAAAGTGTCGACGAGATATCGGCTTTGCTTGACGAGAGCAATCACAGACTTTTTGACAGCGTTAAACTTGTCGAAGGGGATAAACTTACGATTCAAAAGTATTCTTCGCTTGCAGCGCAAATCAAAGAGATAAAAGATAATAATATACAAGTAAAAGAGCGATACAAGGGAGATTTCGAGACTTGCGTTGCCGACCAAAGGTATCAATATATCAACGATAATTTCAGCGATATCATCACCTCGGAAAAAGAAAAACCCGCTATATCAAAGAGCGACAAAGCGGATAAGGTGCTCACGCACAGGTTCTGGGGTATACCTATATTTTTGCTGATTATCTTTGCAATATTCCACTTGACTTTCAGCGAAAACTTATTCTATATGTCGGCGGTTATTCCCGACGGCGCGTTCAAAGACGTCAATACATTCTCTTCGCTTTTCGTTGATACAGAATACGAAGAAGACGAAGAAGGCAATATTTCTGGTGCAAATTCCATCAAGTCTCCGGGCGTATTCTTGCAAGGCTTGGTAGAAGAACTGGGAGAACTCGTCAACGGCGCAAGAGAAGTAGAAGACGTCGTGGATGACAACGGCGAAGCGGTACTTGACGAAAACGGAGAGCCGATGCAAGAAGTTGTAGCAGAGGGCGGTTGGATACCAAGGCTGCTCAAGGACACGCCAGATTGGGCGTACGGCGTGATATGCGACGGCATTTTAGCAGGCGTATTCGGAGTGCTTTCGTTTATACCTCAGATAATGTTGTTATTCTTATTCTTGACTATACTAGAAGATACGGGATATATGGCAAGAGTGGCTTTCATAATGGACAGAGCATTCAGAAGAATAGGTTTGTCGGGGAAATCATTTATGCCGCTTCTCATGTGCTTTGGCTGCGCAGTTCCGGGAATTATGGCTACGCGTACTATCGAAAACGACAAGGAAAGACGCTCTACGATACTTCTTGCGCCATTCTTCTCATGCGGCGCAAAGAGCCCGATATGGTATGCCTTTGCCGCAGTATTGGCGACAACGGTTGGTTGGAACAGCGAGTTGACTGTATTCGGTATGTATGTCATAGGTATATTAGTCGCTATGGCAGCCGCGTTGATACTCAAAAAGATCAGCGGACAAAAGGGCGTAACCCCATTTATTATGGAATTGCCGACGTACCATACTCCGCAATTTAAGAGCGTGACGATACATATTTGGCAAAAGCTCAAACACTTCGTATTCCGCGCAGGTACAGTCATTGCAGCGTCGACTATCATAATATGGTATTTACTCAACTTTAATTTCAAATTCCAAATGGTGGGCGAGGAGGCAAGTATCCTTGCTACAGTCGGCGGTTGGTTTGAATGGCTGTTTAAGCCGTGCGGTTTTGGAGATTGGAAGTATATTGTTGCCGCAGTTACCGGACTTATTGCAAAAGAAGAAGTCGTATCTTCAATCGAAGTGCTTGCAGGCAGCGTCGAAGACTTTGTGTCGTTGAGCGGAGTAACTACGGCAGGCGTGGTAGCTTTTATGGCGTTCAACTTGCTGACAGTACCCTGTATGGCTGCTGTGGGCGCGGCTTCGGGCGAACTCGGTTCGGCAAAACGCACGGCATTAGCGATAGTGTTCTGGATTCTCACATCTTACGTCGTATCAATGATGATTTATCTTATCGGTACATATTGGTGGAGCGTATTCATATTCGCAGGTGTCATTGCGGCAATTATAGTAGCCGCGCACTTTATCAATAAAAAGAGATTTGCAAAAAAGGAGAGTGAATTGATTAAAAATGTTTAGTTTACTTTGCGTGGGTATGACGGAAATTGCCGTAGGTATTGTAGTAGCCGTAATATTCGTAGGCGGTTTTGGCGGATATATAGGATACAAAATATGGGCAAAAAAGCATGGCAAGTGCGGTTGCGGTTGCGACTGCGGAAGTTGCTCGGGGTGCGGCGTATGCCCGTCGGCAAAAAAGCATAATAAATGATTACCTTCAAATATTTACGTTTAGCAAGTACTCTCGGTCAAGTATTGGGAGTATTTGCATTTTGACGAATATCATTTTAATAAACTCTTGACAAAGCTCGCAATCAAGTGATACGATAATTCAGTAAAATAAATATCATTTATTTATATACAATGGAGGTAATTTTTTATGGCAAAATACGTATGTTCAGTATGCGGTTACGTTCACGAGGGAGACAGCGCTCCCGACAAGTGTCCGCAATGTAAAGCAAGTGGAGATAAATTCAAGAAGGCAGAAGGCGAAATGACTTGGGCTTGCGAGCACATAGTTGGCAGCGCAAAGGGATATGACAAAGAAGTCATCAGCGGTTTGATTGACAACTTCAACGGCGAGTGCGCAGAAGTCGGTATGTACCTTGCAATGTCAAGACAGGCAGACAGAGAAGGCTATCCCGACGTTGCAGAAGCTTTTAAGAGATACGCTTTTGAAGAGGCAGAGCACGCAGCTAAGTTTGCAGAACTTCTCGGCGACGTTTTGACGAATAGCACGGCTAAGAACGTCAAGATGCGTATGGAAGCAGAGAACGGCGCTTGCGCAGGTAAGTTAGAACTTGCAAAACTTGCTAAGAAACTCGGCTATGACGACGTACACGACACCGTTCACGAAATGGCAAAAGACGAGGCTAGACACGGTTGCGGATTCAAAGGTCTTTACGAGAAATACTTTAAATAATAGCGAGCGCATATATCAGCCGTCTTTTTACTCCGTTCTGCGGGACGACTTCGGGGTCACGTACATAGAGTACGCTTACCGCTCGTCGCCCTTGAGCCGTGCAAAAATACGACTAATCTCCGCGCTCGCGCGATGCGTTATTAAATGTCATTTTAGAGCGCAGCGGAGAAATTCAATCACATAAAAAGCAAGGGACAGGTAGCAATACCTGTTCTTTTTGTATATTCTAAGGTGGAAGAAAAGTGGAAAGCTTGCAACATAAACTTAAATTATATCTTGTAGATTTTACATAATATTGGTAAAAATTACATAATACATGTTAAACGTGCAAAAAAATAAAGATAAATATTTTTGTTCACGCAATATAATAAATATGATACGATGTATAAGAGAAAAGTTAGTCGGAGGTATGTATGAATTTGGGATTGTTGCTTGGCGCAAATTTTGATTTTTGGGGTATAGCGGCGCAGGCGTCTTTATTGATTGTCGGATTCGTTATGTTGATTAAGGGCGCGGATTGGTTTGTCGACGGAGCGTCTATGATTGCCAAGAAATTTGGTATACCTCAAATCGTAATAGGCTTGACGATTGTCGCTTTCGGTACAAGCGCGCCTGAGGCGGCTATTAGTATCACGTCGGCAGTTAAGGGCAGCGCAGGCCTTGCAATAGGTAATATACTCGGTTCTAATATTATGAACATATTCCTTATCCTTGGATTGTGCGCGTTATTCACTCCGCTTGCCGTGCAAAAAAATACGCTTTATATAGAGATACCTTTCGTAGTCGTCATTTCTTCTGCGCTAATGATTATGGGCGTAATAGGCAAACAGCTCGGCTGGATTGACGGCTTGATTATGTGGCTGTTTTTCATAGCCTTTTTCGTATATTTGATTATGATTTCCAAGAAAGATAAAAATGCTATGCCTGACTTGCAAGAAGGCGAGAAATCGCAGGAGCAAGAGGAAGAAAAGCCCCAAAAGAAAGGAGTGCAGATTGCCAAAATGCTTGGCAAACTTGCCGTGGGTATTGCGCTCGTAATACTCGGTTCGCAAGCCGTTGTCAACGGAGCGACGACGATAGCGTCGGGCTTTGGTATGTCAGAAAGCCTTATTGGATTGACGATCGTTGCTTTCGGTACGTCTTTGCCGGAACTCGTTACGTCATTGACGGCAGCAAGAAAGGGCGAAGCCGATTTGGCTATCGGTAATATCGTAGGTAGTAATATTTTCAATATCTTGTTTGTACTCGGTACGTCGTCGCTTATATCCAAAATCGCATACGACACCAACTGGATTACCGGATTTATGATTGACAATGTCATGGCGATAGTTGCCGCAGTGGTGCTTTTCCTTTGTATATTGCTTACCAAGGACAAAAAGCTCAAGCGTGCTGGCGGCGCGACTATGCTTGTCATATACGCGGGGTATTTTGCTTGGATAGTGGCAAAAGACTTCATTTGGTAACGATACTCGCAATATACTCAAAATAACGACATCTAAACGCATACTTTGGTTGCCTTTTGCATTGCGCTCGGTCGACGTACATATAGTACGACTTGACCTCGGCGCTCTACAAAATTCAATCCAAATTATGCTGTTTAGACGCTATGCGATTTTATAAATAAAATTGTTTTATTTTTAGTCCATCGCGAGTATTTAAATAATTTTATATGTCATTTTGGGCAAAGTAGAGAAATATTAATCCGTATATTC
>CAMWQA010000066.1 GCA_947176265.1 uncultured Clostridia bacterium
GTATAACGATACTCTTATTTATCAAAATATACACTTTATTTTGCCCAACAAGAACGTGCGCGTAAATCCTATCTCTTTCCAAGACCTCGATTACGTGAGACAAAATATTGTGAACGGAAAAGATATAGTCGACAATCAAAGCTACGACGACGTATATTCATATCACGCGGGAGCGACGTTGAGAATTAAACATGACGGCGATACTTCCAGACCTGCCGTCTACAAGCGTTTTACCGACTACACTACCGCTTGCGTAGGCGTAGAATATGACAATGCCGACGGGAAATGGCAAAGATTGAGTTTTACTTCCCAATGCGACGGCGTCTCTATTACCAAGATCGGCGCGTCGAGCAAAGGAAGCAAAATTAATACGACCTTGTCGTTGGACAACATATCTTATATGGCTAATTTCGGCAAAGGCGGCGAAGTTGACTTGCATTACAAAAAACTCGTAGATTCCGACGCAAACGCGCTGACTTTCGTTGCGCATTATCCCAATTATGAAAACAGCGAATTAAAAGACGGAGGCTACTCCACCGTCTGCTACGTAATATGCGAGGGCGGCGAAAAGAAACGCATAACTACTACCGCGCCCAAAGAGTCGCAATACGTGGGACAGGACAATCCCGCAATTCATATTACCAACGCCGACAACGTGTATATAATAAGCGTATCCGACCGCACTCACGATATGGGCAAATACGCCGACTTTGCAAGCGCGTCAGATTACGACCTTGCAAATACGCTTTACGGTACGGTAAGTTCGGTAGCGGGAAAATACACAGTCGACGGCAAGTTTGACTTTGAAAAGGCGCTTAAAAATCATACCGATATATTTACTCCGCAATTCAACGCGCTCTCTTTGGATTTGGGCGCAGATACCAAGATCTCCAACGACGAATTACTCGACAGCGTAAAAAACAAAAAGACCTTGTCCAACACGCTTGCTCAGCGCGCGTACTATGCGGGAAGATACGCATATCTATGTTGCGCGGGAGTATCTACCAGCAGGCTTTACGGCATGTGGACGGGAGAATGGAATCCCGAATGGGGTTCAAAATACACTATGGACGCCAACGTAAATCTGCAGACGTCGTCTATGAACACGGGCAATATTCTATCCGCGCCAGTAGGCTACGTCAACTTTATTCTTCGCCAAGTCCCCGATTGGGAAGACAACGCTTACGCTACGCACGGAATGAGAGGCGCTTTGCAGGCTCCCGTCAACTCCGACGGAGACAGAGCGATATTTACCGAAAGCTGTTATCCATACCCCTTCAGATATTGGAATGCCGGTACGAGTTGGATGCTCCAACCTCTTTACGAAACGATATTGTGTTACGGCAATCTCAAAGTGCCAGTCTGCGACGAATTTGATCTCGACAAACTCAAGACTATTCTGTCGACTACTCAATCTCCGTTGACGGACAGCCAAATCAAAGCATGGAGAGACAGAGGCTATCTCATGCTCAAAGAAGATATTCTCTTCCCTTTGCTTATCAAGTCGGCGAATTATTGGGAGCAACTTATGACGCCCGAATATTATACGGACGCAAGCGGATATATCCGCTATCAAAAGGGCAAGACTTCTCTTGCAGAGAACGAAACGTATTGCATTATCCCATCTTACTCGCCCGAAAACAATCCCTCCAACTACCCTAGTCCGTCTTGCGCAAACTCGGCTATAGATATTTCTGCGTGCAACAGCAATATTGAGATGCTTTTGGAAATCGCAAAAGACGTCGATCCGCAATACGATACTACAAAATGGGTAGCCTTGCAAAGCAAATTGCCAAAACTCTTATATGCAAGCGACGGATCGCTCAAAGAATGGGCAAGCAATTCTTTCGCAGAAAACAACAAGCACAGACATTTGAGCCACCTATATTGCGCTTGGCCGCTCTTCGACACGAGATACGACGGCGACCTCAAGAAAGCCGCTATACTTGCCGTAAACAACAGAGCAAGCGAAAACAACGCAAGCCACGCGCTTATTCATCGCACCTTAATATCGGCAAGACTGCAAGACAGAAAGAATGCAACTGACGCAATGGTTGGACTTATGAATTCAAGAATTTATTACAATTCGCTTATGACCAATCATCACACCAACAGTTCAAGCGGTTATTGCACGGATTACAGTATTGGCTATTTGGGTATGGTCAACGAATGTCTCGTATTCTCCAATACCGGCGAAGTCGAACTGCTCCCCTGCCTGCCTACAAGCGGTTTTGACAAGGGAACGCTCAAAGGTATGAGATTGCGCACGCAAGCGTCTTTGACGCAAATGCAGTGGAATATAAATAAAAATACCCTCAACGCAACTATCGTATCCGATATTGACCAGACAGTAAAAATATCCTGCGGGCTTTCAAACAAAACGCAGACGGTAGAAATGAAAGCAGGTCAAGAATACAAAGTAAGTTTTACTATCAAATAAAACCTTGCATGACAAACAAAAACAGCCCTCGCTATATACTACGGGGGCTGTTTTATTTAACTTAAAAATACTTCTCTATTTACTCTTCACTATTCTCTATATCTTTTACGTATCCCCATTCAACGGGTAGATCGCCGCTATTCCAAAGGTCATCCCAATTGATTGGAATGCTTTGCGCTTCGCAATAGATTTTCAAATTCTTACAATTTTCAAATACCTTAGCTCCCATGATTTCTACACTGCTTGGTATTACTATACTCGTCAGTTCATAGCATAAATTAAATGCGCAGTCTCCAATCCTCTCTACGCTGTCGGGGATATTGATACTCGTTAAATTACTGCAACCTAAGAAAGCGAAATCGTCAATTTGCTTTACGCTGTTTGGTAGCTCTACGCTTGTCAAATTACGGCATAATGCAAATGCAAATATTCCAATCTTCTCTACGCTGTCTGGTATTACCACGCTTTTTAAATTACTGCAATTAAGAAACGTATCATCTTTGATTTCTGTAACGCCGTATGGAATTACTACGCTGACAATGACATATTCGCCGCTGAATATGTTTTCGTCTATTTCATTCACTATATACGTTTGATCTTTATAAACTATAATGCTGTCGATTACGATATTTTTAGATAATTTAGCGTGTCCGTCTACTTTTGCAAATCCGTCTTTGAGAGAATACTGTAAGCCGTTGTCTGTCACAACGTAGATGCATCCGTCATTAGCGACATCGTTATTATTGCAATCTAAAATTACCGGGACTTGTTTATTTGCGCGGTACGTCAGTTTACCGCTCCACTCTTCTGGCAAATCCAAACCTGCGTATTTAATTACGAGACTGCTACACCCTGCAAAAGGTTCTTCGCCCAATTGCGTTACGCTCTTTGGCATTTCTATGCTCGTCAAACTCCTGCACGAATTGAAGGCTTTATCTCCAATACTCGTTACGCTATTGTGAATTGACACGCTGGTCAAGCTCTTGCACAAGTAAAAAGTACCGTCTGCTATTTTCGTAACTTTGTCGGGTATGACTATGCTCGTCAAACTCTCGCACAAATTGAAGGCTTCTACTCCAATATCCGTAATGCTGTCAGGCAATAATACGCTCGTCAAACTCCTGCATTTAGAGAATGCGTTATCGCCAATTTCCGTTACTCCCTCCGGTATCGCTATGCTTTTCAAATTTTCGCAATTACTAAATAATTCGCTTTCAATATACGTTATACCGTTGGGAAGATCTACGCTTGTCAAGCTCTCGCAAGCATTAAAGGCGTGTTTGCCAATTTGCGTCACGCCGTCAGGTATCGACACTTCCTTCAACTTTGCGCATTTATCAAATAATTTCTCTTCGATTTTCGTTAACCCGTTTGGCAGTCTCACGCTCGTCAATTTAGCGCATGCCCCAAAGGCGCGTTCTCCAATACTCACTACTGAGTCGGGAATATATATTTCATTCAAACTGCGGCACTCAGAAAATGCGTACGCGCCGATATTCGTCGCTCCGGCTGGAATATCCGCGCTTTTCAAGTTCTCGCAACCGTAAAACGCATAGTCGTCAATACCCGTCGCAAATTCAGGTATAACGCTATTGTTACATCCTGCGACGACGGTATTGGTATCTTTGTCTATTATACAATTACCTTGACTGCTGTACTTCTCGTTTTTATCGTCGATTGTAATCGTATTCAAATTTTTGCAATAAGCAAATGCTCTCGGATTTATAGTCTTCACGCTGCTAGGAATATACAAACTCGTCATTTTAGCGTTTACAAATGCGCCTGATTCGATTTTCGTTATTTTATCGGGGATTGAAATGCTTTCCAAGCTTAATCCGTACCACGTCAAGTCAACTATAGTATCGTCCTCTATGATAAACGGTTGTCTGCTTATGAAGATACAAGCGGTCAAAGCCACTGAAAGACATGAAATAATTATTACTAAACTCAAAATAATTGCTATTTTCTTTTTCATACTTACCCCTTCCTATATTTTAATTGTCAAAAGAAATATGCAATATCTTCTTCGTAGTTATATTATAACCCATGTTAATTACATTGTCAATACCCTTTTTACACAAATTTCCCCCTATCGATTTTACCGATAAAAAGACAAAAGGCAAAGCGTCTTTTGCTCTGCCCTTCTAAATCTTAATAAATATTAAATTTACTTTATATTAGGTTATGTTATGTTTTTTTGCGTCGCCGATAGTCATCACGTTTTTATCTTTTGCCACCGACTTAATAATATTTTTGCCCTTGTTGGTGCGGTCATCGATAGGTATCTGCTCCGTATTGATACTGCGTACTTCTCCGCCCGGGAAAATAAGCGCGAAATCGTAAGGTATCGTCACGAGGTCTGCGTAGATACACTCGCCCGACTTAGAGTCGCTCAACTTGACGCCCTTTGACATTCTCATTCTCGGCTCGATACAGCCCAGAATTACTCTCTTGGCGTATCCGCTGTCAGACACGCTCAACACTTCTCCGCTTCCGTCGTTGTGCGCGGCAAAGATAATTCTGTCCTTATCGTCGAGTTTCATCAACTTAACGCCGCTTGCCTTCTTGCCCTGCGTAGGCACGTCGTCGTAGGAGTTGAGTACCATACCTTCGGCGCTTATGGAAAGCACGAAACCTCTTGCCTCTCTCGTGCCGTCGTCAAACTCAGGCGGAGCAACCGCGCTAACGCTGACGATAAAGTCGTCTTCGTCCTTGAAGGTCATAGCCGCTGTAAGCGATTTTTTGTCAAAGACAAACTCCGATATATCCACATACTTCGCCATACCCATAGACGTGACGACGAGCAACTTTTTGCCCTTGAGCTCTTTTTCCGTAAATATTTCCAGCAACTTGTCGTCGCTGTCAACTTTGGCAATCTTATTGATTCCCATACCTCTGCTCTTCCACTTGTCTTCGCCCAGAGCCGACACTTGGAAAGTGACTGCGTTGCCTTTTGACGTGATACCGAATAGCAAGCTCTCGCTGTCGCTCTTAATTACCTTTTTGGCAATATCTGTAGGCGCGCAATTGACTATAGACTTGACGGCGGTGTTGTATCCCTTCTCGGGTACGAACTTGACATTGCCGTTGTAATGCAATACGACGAATCCGTCTCTCTTAATCTTTGCGTTGAGGTCTACTTCAACCTCGTTCAAAGAACTCTCGTGTACTATCTTCGTCAATCTCTTGTCGGGATACTTCTTTTTGATTTCAAGCAATTCTTTACGTACGACTCCGTACTGTTTTGCCTTAGAATTGGTAATCTCTTTTAAGTTGGCAATCTTCTCAAGCAATTCTCTTCTCTCTTGCTCCATCTTGCCTATATCCAATTTGTTGAGTCTCTTGAGCGGTATATCCAACACTGCAATAGCCTGCTTTTCGCTCAAGTCAAATCTCATCATCAATCTTTCTTTCGACTCGTTATACGTCTTTGAATCAAGTACAATTTCTACGACTTCGCGCACGTTGTGGACTGCGACAAGCAAACCTTCAAGAATATGAGCTCTCTTCTCCGCAACCTCTAGATCAAATTTGCTTCTTTTGTATATGACTTCTCTTTGGAATTCTACGTAATGCCTGATAATATCAATCAATCCCAGTTGCATAGGACGGTTGTTTACGATAGCCGTCATATTGGCTGAGAAATTGACTTGTAAGTTGGTCTTTTTGAAGAGTAGCGCAATCATGGTTTCCGCGTCTACTTCTCTTCTCAACTTGACGACGCATCGCATACCAGTTCTGTCCGACTCGTCGACAATATCCATAATTCCGCCGAATAAATCCTTGTTGGTCTCCCTCAAGTCGTTGATTCTTGCAAGAAGTTCCGCCTTGTTGACCTGATAAGGAATCTCGGTAATGACAATATTCTTTCGTCCGCCCTCGTCCTCGACGTGGAGATTGGCGCGAAGAATAATCTTGCCCTTACCGGTCGAATACGCTTCATAAATGCCTTCGTTGGCTATGATTGTTCCGCCCGTAGGAAAGTCCGGCGCGGGAATATACTTCATCATCTCTTCGAGAGTGATATGCTTGTTGTCAATATATGCGACGATACCGTCAATGGCTTCGCCCAAAGAATGAGGCGGTATGTTGGTTGCAAGACCTACGGCAATACCGCTTGCTCCGTTGACGAGCAAATTAGGCAATCTGCTGGGCAATACCGCGGGCTCTTCGAGAGAGTCGTCGAAGTTGAGCGTCATTGGCACGGTATTCTTTTCCAAATCCCTCAACATTTCAAGCGCGAACGGGGTCATTCTCGCCTCGGTATATCTCATTGCCGCCGCGCTGTCGCCGTCCACAGAACCGAAATTGCCGTGCCCGTCTACGAGCAACATTTTGGTATTAAAAGGTTGCGCCAACTTGACCATTGCGCCGTATACCGACGAATCGCCGTGCGGGTGATACTTACCTAGACAGTCGCCGACGATACGCGCAGACTTACGGTGAGGCTTGTCGGGCGTAGTGCCGAGTTCCAGCATCGTATAGAGTATTCTTCTTTGAACAGGTTTCAATCCGTCCTCTACCCTCGGCAAAGCTCTGTCAAGAATGACGTGCTCGCTGTACGGCAACATAGAATTGTGCATGACCTGCTCAAAAGTTCCGTCTATTATCTTTGAATTGTCTATAATTTCTTCGTTATCTTTCTTCTTTGCCATATCTATCCTTTGCTTTAGTCCGCTGCCGCCCTTTTCTTCCGCCGTCTTTTATATACGCGCGTAATATAACCGCGCATTAATTTTATCAATAATTATATATTGAACAATGTTCAAACGTCGCTATTTCGCTTATTTTCAGCCTTTTTGGTGGCTTCTGCCAAAGAATCTTCTTTGTTGAAGTCCGCGTACTCGAATATGTATTCTCTTCTCAAATCAGCGCCGTCGCCCATAAGCGTGACGATAAGTCTTTCAGCCTCTGCGTTGTCGTCGATTGACACTTTCATAAGCGATCTAGTCTTGGGATTCATAGTCGTTTCCCAAAGTTGCTCGGGGTTCATTTCTCCCAGTCCCTTGTATCTTTGAAGCGTGTAATTCTTGCCTACGGTCTCCAAAATCTTTTTAAGTTCTTCGTCGTCGTAAGCGTACTGAACCTTGTTCTTTTCCGTAATTTTGTAAAGCGGAGGCATACCAATGTACAAATATCCGCCCGTGATAAGTTCGCGCATATATCTAAAGAACATCGTAAGCAAAATCGCCCTTATGTGCGCGCCGTCTTGGTCGGCGTCGGCAAGTATTATAACTTTGTGATACTTGAGATTGTTGATATTGAATTCATTGCCAAAGCCTGTCCCCAAAGCGTTGATTATCAACTTAATTTCGTCATTTTTGAGTATATCCTCAATTTTCTTCTTCTCAACGTTGAGCGGCTTACCTCTCAACGGAAGTATCGCTTGCGTAGCTCTGTCTCTGCCTTGCTTTGCGCTACCGCCCGCGCTGTCGCCCTCAACGATAAAGAGCTCGTTAAATTCGGGTTTTCTGCCCGAGCAATTCGCCATCTTGCCGATGAGCGCAGACGACGTCATCGCGCTGAGATTACGCGCCACGCTCTTTGCTTTTGCCGCGCTCTCCCTCGCCTTTGCCGCAACTCTAGCCTTTTCGTAAATCGCGTCTATTACGTCCTTCTTGGCTTTGTTGAGATAGTCTTTGATACCGTCGGTAAGCAAGTTTTCTACGATTGACTTGACCTCGGGATTGCCAAGCTTTGTCTTGGTCTGTCCCTCAAACTGCATATTCTGCATCTTGACCGTCAAAACCGCCGTCAAACCCTCTCTATAGTCCTCTCCCGTGAAGTTGGCTTGCTTTTCTTTGATTATATTCTTTGCTCTGCCAAAGTCGTTGAGAGCCTTTGTCAAAGCCGATTTAAAGCCCGTTTCGTGCGTTCCGCCCTCGGTGGTAGGAATGTCGTTGACGTAAGAAAATACGCTCTCCGTGTAAGTATCGGTATGTTGGAATGCAAGTTCTACGACAAACTTGTCCTGTTTTTTCTCAATGTAAATAGGCGGATTGTATTTTGCAGTCTTTCCCTCGTTGAGGTGCAATACGAAATCGCTGATACCTCCGTCGTAACAGAATTTGCGTACCTTTGCTCTTCCGCCCTCGCCCATAACTCTGTTGTCCGTAAGCGTAAATTTTACTCCGCCGTTGAGGAAAGCAAGTTCCTTGAGTCTTTTTGCAATGGTATCGAAAGAAAATACTTCGTTGCCAAATACTCTCGGGTCGGGCTTGAAAGTAACCTTCGTACCTTTAATCTTTGGGTCGCACGGCTCGGAAATCAGCTCCTGAACCTTTGCTCCGCTTGCAATCTCGCCGTTTTTGCGTTCGACGGAAGCAAATCTCATATTGTACTTTACGCCCTTTTTGTATACGTCTACGCTCAGCCACTCCGAAAGCGCGTTGGTTACGGACGCGCCCACGCCGTGCAAACCGCCTGATACGGAATAGTTCTTATTGTTAAACTTACCGCCCGCGTGCAACGTAGTAAATACCAACTCAACGCCCGTCACGTGCTCCGTCGGGTGTATGTCCACGGGAATACCTCTGCCGTGGTCGGTTACGCTGATACTGTTGTCTTTGAAAATCTCTATTTCAATGGAATTGCCGTATCCGTTGAGGACCTCGTCCATACCGTTGTCGACAATCTCCCAAAGGATATGGTGCATACCCTTGACGCCGGTAGTACCGATATACATACCCGGTCTCTTTCTGACCGCGTCAAGTCCTTTAAGTACGGCTATGTCTTTTGCTCCGTAATCTCTGTCCATTTTTCTCCTCAAGGGGCGCTAAGCGGCACCCCGCAGTAATATAAAGCGCATGCGCCGCGTCTATTAACGCAAACGCAAAAATTCGCTTGTGCTTATACCTAGCCTATAACACCCCTCCCGCTGTCAAAAGAGTTGCCATTTGCTGTATTAAATTAAGTTCCGTCGAAATACACTATCTTGCGACGACAAGTTCCGGCTCTTCTTGCTTGATTTGAGCAACGTCGGCAACGACTTCTTCCTCATTGCCTTTCGTCTTGGCATTTTCAACCAAATTATCCAACCAACCGGCAATATCGGCGAATACTTCGTCTTTATTGAGTTCGTTGATAATCTCGTGACGCGCGTCCTCGTAGAGCTTGATTTTTACGTCGTCTATACCCAATTGGGTATACATGTCATAGAGCTTGCTTACTAGCTTACCCATTTTGCCTACGGGGTCTTTATCTCCTGCGACTATTAAAATCGGGAGTTTTTTATCTATTTCGGCAAGTCTTTCGGGCTCGTATATTCTGCACAAACCGTCAAAGAAGTTCTTATAAAATCCCACCGACATAGTGTAATTGCAGAACTTGTCTGCATTATATTTTTCGCACGCGGCCGCGTCCCTGTTGAGCCAAGCGTTGACTCTCTTTTCTTTCTTAAAAGGCTTTTCATAAGCGCCAAAAGTCATATTTTTGATAAATTCCGCAGTTTTATCCTTACCGTGAAGTTTGTGCTGAATATTGGCTACAAATCTGCCAATTTTGGGCTCAATTCCGCTCATATTAGCCGAACCGCTTAAAATACAGCCGTCTATATTCTTGGAATTTTGCTGAATATACCCTTGACCCAAGAATGAGCCGTAAGAGTGAGCAAAAACGAAAAGCGGTAAATCTCCATATCTCTCTTTGAGATATGAAGTAATGACTTTTTCGTCGTCAATAGTGTCAAAATAAGTATGTCCAAAAGGCACTTTGCCCAAAAAATCTACGCCTGCGGTGCGTCCGTGACCTCTGTGGTCGTCGCCGGCAACAATATAGCCTTTTGCATTGAGGTAATGAGCAAATTCCTCATACCTGTCGATATGTTCCACCATTCCGTGGAATATCTGCACGATGCCCTTGGGAGCTTGGTCAGGTTCCCAGATCGACATCACAACTTGATAATCGTCAAATCCTTTTATAGTTTTTTCTATCTTTTCCATTTAGGTTATTTCCTTGTCAAAATTTATGTTAAATAAGTTTTTGCCATCTTAATTTAGTTTGGCACGTATATTATATATTAT